>NZ_JBWLUX010000051.1:0-54901 GCF_057784315.1 Mesorhizobium sp. CNPSo 4684
TCGGGCGCCGCATCGATCTGGTCGTAGCGCTTGTATTCGCCAAAATACTTCGTGATCGCCGCCGTCAGCGACGTCTTGCCATGGTCAACGTGACCAATCGTGCCGATGTTCACATGAGGCTTAGTGCGCTCGAATTTACCTTTTGCCATAGTCTCTTTCCTTGGACGGCCTTGACCTTCAGTTCAGTCGAATGCGGGGCGATTAGCGACTACGGCCGAAAAACACAAGTGCCTTGTGGCCGGGTGCGCTGTCCACTCGGTCCGAACCGATGATCCGATTGCGGGGGATATGGCGCTGATATAGGAACGCGCGACGGGAAATGAAATGGCGCCGGCTTCAGCGCGTGTCTGCAACTCCCGGCTATGTCCTGGCTCTTCCTTGCTGGATTGGCAGCCCGCGCCTGGCCCATTGCCGCTGCGGCGCCGGTCTGATTTGGTCGCCCGATGCATTTCATCCCCATATCCATACGCGGCCCGCTGTTCATGATCGTTTCGACGGGGTCCTATCTCGTCAACGACACGATGATGAAGCTCGCCACCGCAGGCTTGCCGTCCTATGAGGTGCTGTTCCTGCGCGGGGTCGCGGCCACGCTGTGGGGCGTGCCGCTGCTATTCCTGCTCGGCTATGGCAGGCAGATCCCGCTGATCTTCGACAAGCGCGTGCTGCGCCGCAACCTGCTCGAGCTGGCGGCGATCCTTTGCTACGTGGTGGCGCTGGCCAACATGCAGATCGCCGATTCAACCGCGCTCGGGCAGATCACCCCGCTTTTGATGCTGGTCGGCTCCTCCATCCTGTTCGGCGAGCGGATCGGCGGCGTGCGCATGGCGCTGATCGGGCTCGGCTTCGTCGGCGCGGTCATGGTGGCGCAGCCGACCTTGGAGGGCATCTCGGTCTATGCCTTGCTGGCGCTCGGCAACGCCGCCCTGTCGGCCGCGCGCGATCTCGCTGGCAGGCGGGTCCCGGCCGAGGTGCCGGGCATGATCGTCGCCATTTCCGCCGTCGTGGTGGTGCTGATCGGCGCGGGTGCCGCGCATCTGGTATCCGAGCGCTGGGTGATGCCGGAAGCCCGTCACCTGCTGTTGATGGCCGGCGCCGGGTTCTTCCTGATCTTCGGCCATTTCTTCATCTTCATGGCCTATCGCGTCGGGCCGACCGGCGTCGTGGCGCCGTTCTACTACTGCTTTACCGTCTGGGCGGTCATTTCAGGCGTGCTGGTGTTCGGGCAGTTCCCGAATGCCTTGGCCGTGTGCGGCATCCTGCTGGTGGTGGCGAGCGGGCTCACGATCGTCTCGCTGGATGAACGCAAGCGCAGACTGACGGTCGTCGCCTGACCCTTATGGCAACGTCTCGGCAGCCAGTCAGATCGACAGAACTGGCGCTTAAAGCGCCCGCCTGCCGCTGATCTGATGATAGGCCCACAGCACGACCACCGCGCCGATCACGGCGACGATCAGGCTCCAGATGTTGAGGCCGGTCACACCCGAAGCGCCGAAGGCGCTGAAGATCACGCCGCCGACAATGGCGCCGACAATGCCGAGCACGATATCCATGATCAGGCCCTGGCCAGTCTTGTTGACGATCTTGCTGCCGATGAAGCCGGCGATGACGCCGAGGATGATCCAGCTGATGATGCCCATTTTCCTCTCCATTCCCCCCGCTGGCCGATCATGGTCACATGATTGTCAAAAGCTCAAGCCAACTTGAAATTCGGCCCGCGTGCTCCATTCTAGCGATGGGACGGGGCTTGGTCGTTATGGAGGATTGACCTATGGGACTTTTTGACAACGCCGTGCCCGGTGGCAACATCACCAAACCGCTGATGATTGCGCTCGGCGCGCTGCTGGTCGGAAAGATGCTGAGCGGCAGAAGTGCCGAACAGCCGGACGAACCCGCACAGCCTCAAGCGCCCGCCCCCACCGGAACCACAGCCTCCGGCGACGGCGGCCTGCTCGGCGGACTGGGCGGGCTGCTCGACAAGTTGAAGGATGCCGGCCACGGCAATGTTGCCGATTCCTGGGTCGGCACCGGACAGAACCAGCCGATCAACGCCAATGATCTTGGCAAGGCGATCGGTCCGCAGGTCATCCGCGAGATCGCGCAAAGGACCGGGCTCGACGAGCAGGAACTGCTCAAGCAGCTGTCCACCGCCCTGCCCGGCATTGTCGACAAGCTGACGCCGAACGGCCAGGTGCCGCAGCAGCACCAGGTCGCATCAGCTTTCAACAGCTAGGGCGCCGCTCCAGCATTTTCAGCCAAGACGCCCGGCATCGCCTTGCGGCTGTCGGGCGTCGCTTCAACCAGCGTTGCGAACTCCCTGGCGGTCGCTGGATCGACCGGCGTGTAAACGGAAACCGAAAAGTCCTGACGGCAACGTCGTCGAGATATTCGCTGAGATCTGATGCGGATTGAGGAAAGTTTGGAGCGGGTAGCGGGAATCGAACCCGCATATTCAGCTTGGAAGGCTGCTGCTCTACCACTGAGCTATACCCGCTTCGCTTCAGGGCTGACGGGCTGGCAGTGGTGGAGAGGGTTGGATTCGAACCAACGTAGGCTAAGCCAACGGATTTACAGTCCGTCCCCTTTAACCACTCGGGCACCTCTCCAGCCTGCCGTCGAAGCCTTGCAACGAGGCATTCTCGCCGATCCGGTCGAAACCAACGTTTTGTCCGAAATCAGCGAAGCGCCTTATGGCGGCAAGGTCAGTGGGTGTCAACCGCACGTCTCGGCAAAATGCGCTGATTTTGACAGCCCGCCCGGCAAGCCGGCTTTCTGCCTGTATCCATGCCGTTGCGACACGGCTATAGAAGCCGGCCATGAGCAATGACAACATCCCCAAGACCGCCAAAGACACCCACTACGCCAAGCTGCGCCGCGCCCACCGCGACGAGAAGGCAGGCGGCGCGCCCGCCTTTCGGCCGCGCCAGCCGGTGCCGCCGGGCGAAAACGCCGCCGACGGGCTGGTGCGACTCTATGGCCTGCACACGGTGCGGGCCGCGCTCGACAATCCGCGGCGCAAGATCAAAAAAATGCTGGTGACTCGCAACGCCGCCGAGCGGCTTGCGATTGCCGACCTCGCCGCGCTGCCGTTCAAGGCGGAGCTGGTCGAGCCGAAGGAGATCGACAAGGTCACCGGTTCGGACGCCGTCCACCAGGGCGTGCTGATCGAGGCCGAGCCGCTGAAGCCGAAACGCCTCGACGCGCTCGGCGATACAAAACTGGTGCTGGTGCTCGACCAGGTCACCGACCCGCACAATGTCGGCGCCATACTGCGTTCCTCGGTCGCCTTCGGCGCGGGCGCGCTGATCACCACGGCGCGTCACAGCCCGCAGGAATCCGGCGTGCTGGCCAAATCGGCCTCCGGCGCGCTTGAGCATATCGATCAGGTCGAGGTGAAGAACCTGGCCGACGCGCTGGGACAACTGCATGAGGCCGGCTTCCAGACCATCGGCCTCGATTCGGACGGCCCGGCGGAGCTCGAAACGAGTTTTTCAGGCGACAAGATCGCGCTGGTGCTCGGCGCCGAGGGCAAGGGCCTGCGCCAGAAGACGCGCGAGACGGTGACGACACTCGCCCGCCTCGACATGCCCGGCGCCATCAGATCGCTCAATGTGTCGAACGCCGCGGCGGTGAGTTTGTATGCAGCGCGGAAATTCCTGGGAAAGTGAATAGTCAATGGTGAATGGTTGAGTGGCTTGCCATTCAATATTCACCCACTTCATGTCCTGCCATCCGCTCCAGCGCGCGAACCAATGCCGAGTGATCCTCCTTCGCCCCGCCATTGGCCGCACATGAGTTGAACAGCTGCTGCGTGGTCGAGGTATTGGGCAACGAAACACCGAGCGCCTTGGCGCCTTCCAGCGCCAGATTAAGGTCCTTCTGGTGAAGTTCGATGCGGAAGCCCGGCGCGAAGGTGCGCTTGACCATGCGCTCGCCATGCACTTCCAGGATGCGCGAGGCCGCCAGACCGCCCATCAGCGCCTGCCGGACTTTGGCCGGGTCGGCGCCGGCTTTTGAAACAAAAACAAGCGCTTCGGCGACGGCTTCAATGGTCAGCGCAACGACGATCTGGTTGGCGACCTTGGTGGTCTGGCCGACGCCGTTCGGACCGACAAGCGTGATGTTCTTGCCCATCTTCTCGAAGACAGGCTTTGCGCGCTCGAACGCCCTGTCCTCACCGCCGACCATGATGGTCAGCGACGCCGCTTTGGCGCCGACCTCGCCGCCCGACACCGGCGCATCGAGATAGTCGCAGCCGAGATCGTTGATCTTTTTGGCAAAGGTCTTGGTCTCGATCGGCGAGATCGAACTCATATCGATGACGAGCTTGCCTTTGCTGAGGCCGGATGCGACGCCATTGTCGCCGAACAGCACGTCGGCCACTTGCGGCGTGTCGGGGACCATGGTGATGACGATGTCTGCGGCCTTCGCCACGGCGGCATGGCCGCTGACAGTCTTCAGACCCTTGGCGACGAGATCGGCCGGCGCCTTCGAGCGATGGTCGCTGGCAATGACAGTGTAGCCGGCATCGAGCAGATGCCCCGCCATCGGTGCGCCCATGATGCCGAGGCCGATGAAGCCGATGGTTTCCATTGTTTTCTCTCCTGAGATCTTGTTCGAATATCTTCGAGTGGCCGGCGCTGCCCCTCATCCGCCTGCCGGCACCTTCTCCCCGTATAGTGACGGGGAGAAGGGTCTAGCTCCAACGCTGGCGATCCCCCTCTCCCCGTTCTCCACGGGGAGAGGGTAAGGGTGAGGGGCAGCGCTGACGGTGAGTATATGTAACGCTTAAGCCGCGGCACTCCCCTGCCCGTTGAGCTCCCGGAACCACCCCAGCCCAGCCTCCGTGCCCGCCTTCGGCTTGTATTCCGCCCCAACCCAGCCGGAATAGCCAATCCTGTCGATGTGCTCGTAGAGGAAGGGATAATTGATCTCGCCCGTCCCCGGCTCGTGACGGCCGGGATTGTCCGCAAGCTGGATATGCGCGATGCGGCCAAGGTTAGCCTCGATGGTACGGGCGAGATCCCCCTCCATGATCTGCATGTGATAGATGTCGTATTGCAGGAACAGGTTCTTCGAGCCGACGCGGTCGATCAACGCCAGCGCCTGGTCCGAATAGTTGAGGAAGAACCCCGGGATATCGCGGGTGTTTATCGGCTCGATCAGCAGCCGGATGCCGGCCTGCTCCAGTTTCTCCGCCGCGAACGCCAGGTTCTCGGCGAAGGTGTTTTCCAGCACCGAACTATCCGCCCCTTGCGGCGCGATACCGGCGAGGCAATTGACCTGCTCGCAGCCTAGTGCGTGGGCGTAAGAGATCGCCTTGGCGATGCCTTGCCGGAACTCCGGTACGCGGTCGGGCAAAACGGCAATGCCCCGCTCGCCCTTGCCCCAGTCGCCGACCGGCAGGTTGAACAGCACCTGGCTGAGCCCGTTCTTCTTCAGCCGCGCCGCGACCACGTCAGGCGCGTGATCATACGGGCCGATATATTCGACGCCCTTGAAGCCGGCGCAGGCGGCGGCGTCGAAGCGGTCGAGGAATTCGTGCTCGCCAAACAGCATCGACAGATTGGCTGAAAAACGCGGCATTCTTTTCTCCTTCTTCCCGCCAAAGCTTAATCCAGGAGGACGATGGCCGTCGGCGCATCCTCATGGCTTTCGGCAAGGTCTTCGAATTCGGTGATCTTGTCGATTTCCGTACCCATGGAAATGTTGGTGACGCGTTCGAGGATGAATTCGAGCACCACCGGCACCTGATGTTCCTTCATCAGCCGCTGCGCTTCCTTGAACGCGCCGGCGAACTCTTCCGGCTTGCGCACCCGCACCGCCTTGCAGCCCATCGCTTCGGCGACCGCGACATGGTCGACGCCATAGCCGGCCTCGGGATCGTCTGTGCGGTTGACGTTTTCGAAGGCGAGGCTGACCTCGAAATCCATCGAAAAACCGCGCTGCGCCTGGCGGATCAGGCCGAGATAGGCATTGTTCACGACGACATGGAGGTAGGGCAATTTGTGCTGCGCGCCGGCCGCCAGTTCCTCGATCATGAACTGGAAGTCGTAGTCGCCCGACAGCGCCACGATGGTGCGGTCCGGATCGGCGGCGCGCACGCCAAGGGCGGCCGGCAGCGTCCAGCCGAGCGGGCCGGCCTGGCCGCAATTGATCCAGTTGCGCGGCTTGTAGACATGCAGGAACTGCGCGCCGGCAATCTGCGACAGGCCGATCGTGGTGACATAGGTGGTGTCGCGGCCGAACGCCTTGTTCATCTCCTCATAGACGCGCTGCGGCTTCAGCGGCACCTGCTCGAAATGCGTCTTGCGCTTCATCGTCTTCTTGCGGCCCTGGCACTCCTTCGCCCAGCTTGACCAGTCGCGCAGTTTTCTCGCCGTCTTCCATTCGGTGGCGACGTCGAGCAGCATCTTCAGCGCCGCACCGGCATCCGAGACGACGCCGAGATCCGGCGCGAAGACGCGTCCGATCTGCGTCGGCTCGATATCGACATGGATGAATTTCTTGCCCTTGGTGTAGACATCGACCGAACCGGTGTGGCGGTTGGCCCAGCGGTTGCCGATGCCGAAGACAAAATCGGCTTCCAGCATTGTCGCATTGCCGTAGCGGTGCGAGGTCTGCAGTCCGCACATGCCGGCCATCAGCCGGTGATCGTCGGGGATCGCGCCCCAGCCCATCAGCGTCGGGATGACCGGAACGCCGGTAATCTCGGCAAACTCGATCAACAGATCCGACGCATCGGCATTGATGATGCCGCCGCCAGCGACGATCAGCGGCTTTTCCGCCGCGTTGAGCATCGCCAGCGCCTTTTCGGCCTGGGCGCGCGACATGGCCGGCTTGAACGGGACGAGCGGCTCATAGGCGTCGATGTCGAACTCGATCTCGGCCAGTTGCACGTCGACCGGCAGGTCGATCAGCACCGGACCCGGCCGCGACGAGCGCATCAGATGAAACGCCTTCTGCAACGCCATCGGCACCAGATAGGGCTCCATGACCGTAACCGCCCATTTGGCGACCGGTGCGGCGATGGCGGCGATGTCGACGGCCTGAAAATCCTCCTTGTTCAGCCGTGCCCGCGGCGCCTGGCCGGTGATGCACAGGATCGGGATCGAATCCGCCGCCGCCGAATAGAGCCCGGTGATCATATCGGTGCCGGCCGGGCCGGATGTGCCGATGCACAGACCGATATTGCCAGCCTTGGCCCGGGTGTAGCCTTCGGCCATATGCGAGGCGGCCTCGACATGGCGCGCCAGTATGTGACGGATCGAGCCCCTTGCCTTCAGCGCCGAATAGAACGGATTGATCGCCGCGCCCGGCACGCCGAAGCCGCAGGAAATGCCTTCCTTTTCGAGAACGAGAACCGCTGCATCGACAGCACGCATCCTGGCCATGTCCAGCCTCCGCAAGATTGTTGGTTGGCTGACAATGCCAGCGCTTCGTTCATTTTTCAATTTTTTCAAAATAATTTTTCATTTCTAGAAAACAGCACCTATTGACTGATTTTGCTGGATTTCTCGTTTTTCATGAATCCAGATCGAAAAATCGGTGAAAAACTTTTTCATTGTGCTTTTAGGGAAATCGGCGACAATGCCGCCATGGAAACCAGCGAAAAACGCCAACGCGGCCGTCCCCGCGCCTTTCACGGACCCTCCGAGGCCGGTTCGGTGCAGTCGCTCGACCGCGCCTTGCGCATCCTGGCCATTGTTGCAGAAGGCAGCGGCCTGTCACTGAGCGAAATATCGGCGCGCAGTGAGCTCGCCGCCTCCACCGCCTACCGCATGCTGACGACGTTGCAGAACCACGGCATGGTCGAGTTCGATACATCGGATCAGCTATGGTCGATTGGCGTCGAGACCTACCGCATGGGCGCGGCCTTCCTGCGCCGCCGCAAGCTGGTCGACCGCGCCCGCGTCGTCATGCAGGAATTGATGGAAAAGACCGGTGAAACCGCCAATCTCGGCGTCGCCGAGGACGATTGCGTCGTTTTCGTCAGCCAGGTCGAGACCCATCAGGCGATCCGCGCTTTCTTCCGGCCGGGCACGCGCAGCTCCTTCCATGCCTCGGGCATCGGCAAGGCGGTGCTGGCGCAGCTCGAGCCGGAACGCGTCGCGACCATCCTGCGCAAGTCGGGCCTGCAGCGCTTCACCGACAAGACGCTGTCGGATATCTCGGCGCTCGCCCATGATCTGGCTGTCATCAAGCATCGCGGCTGGTCGGTCGACGACGAGGAGCGCCATCCCGGCATGCGCTGCGTGGCCGCCGCCATCTTCAACGAATTCGGCGAGCCGATCGGCGGTGTTTCGGTCTCCGGCCCGACAGTGCGGGTGACGCCGGAGCGGCTGGGCGAGATCGGGCCGCTGGTGCGCGACGCGGCCGCGGAGGTGACGAAGATGATCGGCGGCGTCAGGCTGACCTGACTAAGCCCCGACCAGCGCGCTCCTCGCCGATACCTCGAAGACATCGAGCAGAATCGCCAGCCCGACGCCGCAGGCGGTCAGGATGATGCCGGCCATGAAGATGCGGTTGGCGCGTTCGTAGATTGGCCGGCGGAGCGAATCCAGGTCGAGCAGCAACGACAGCGCCCGCATCTGCAGGGCGATGCCAACCAGGATCGGCACCACGGCAAGCAAATGATGGAGTTGCCACGGTATCGGGTTGGCCGCCCAATGGGTGACGAAGCCCAGTGAGAACGCCAGCAGGATGCCGACGGTGGTGACCGTGCCATTGCGAAAAACCGGCTCGATCAGGTCTTCCTTCGGGTTCTGCTCGTCCAAACCACCCTCCCCTCAATTGGCGCTCAGGTGGCAGACTAGACTTTCCCAAAATCGCTGTACATCGCCGGCCACATGGACATTGCCAGTCTTGCCGCGGCTTTCGCAGGCATGCAAAAGAGCGAGCATGTGGAAAACGGTCCAGCTTTGCTCATCGCTTCGCTCTGCGGTTGCGTGGCGACAACACCGCCGCGACCTGAACCCGCCGCGAGCCAGCGCGCCGATCCGATTGCGGTCTCGCTCGCCCTGGAGGAGACCATCACCATTGGCGTGCGCCAGCACTTGAAAAACCCGGTGGCAGCGAGGTTCGGACCCATACTTGCCGGCGAGCGCACGATGAACGGCCGCAAAGAGATCGTGATATGCGGCTCTGTCGATGACAAGAACGCTGCCGGCGGCTCTGCTGACTACGAGCCTTTCCTTGGCAGGATTTACCCGGATGCCGACAACGGCTTCGAACTCACCGCGATGGGCAACACGCAGCAAGGGGCGATCGCGGATGCCTGCCGCGCGGCAGGGTTGCCGATCGACACGCAGAAATCCTAGCGTGAATGAAAAAAGGGGCCGTGGAGCCCCTTCTTCATTGCCTGAAACCGACCTGTTAAAGGCGGCAATAGTGGCGGTAGCCGTCATAGCCGACATAGGTGTCCGAATACGGATCGTAGCTGGCGTAGCGGTTGGCGCAGCGGCGGACGTGCCAGGAACCACCCTCGTCGTCGACATAGACGGTACGCGGCTGCTGGTTGAGCAGGCTGCCGAGCACGAAGCCGCCAACGCCGGCGGCGATGCCGATGCCGATTTCGCGGTTGTGGTGATGGCTGTGGGCGGCCGAGGGCTGGACGGTGCCGACCAGCGACGTGGCGGCGACGGTGCTGGCGACGAGGGCAGAAGCGATTTTGCGCGTGAACATGATGATCTCCTTGTTTCGTTGCTAGAGGCGATCCATCCGCCTCTTGATCATCTGTCGTTGCGGTGAGGAAAAAGGTTCGACGGGTTTTTGATTTTTTTCTCGAGCCGGCAAAAACCTGCTGAGGCAAGGATCTCGTCGCTCGGCGGATCTTAGCGCCACAGCGAAAGGTTCGAGGGGTTTTGCGATTAGTAGTAGTGAGTAGGCAGTAGAGATTAGGTTGGATCCTGCCCTAGCTCCTTAAGCCCCTACTCACTACTGACTATTCCCTACCCACTCTCTGTCACCCCATCCCCGTGACATGCCGCAGCCAGAACGCCATCGCGATAAAGCCGACGATCGTTGCAATTCCGGTCCAGTCGATATTGGCGCTCTTCACGTCCCTGATGAGCTTCACCGCGAGAAACCAGGTGATGACGACGAGCGGGAGAATGATGACAAGTCTGATCATGCGAGCCCCCTAACCAGGCGATTGCACCTCAACAATATGTAGGAAAGGAATTGGCGGTTTTCAGCATGGCGGCGCCAGCCGGCCCGGCGGGTCCATTAGCAATCGAAAACGGAGTTTTGTCTTTACTGGCGCACCAAATATGCTAACCGGAGCGCCGTGCCCTTGTAGCTCAGCTGGTAGAGCAGCGGTTTTGTAAACCGAAGGTCGGCGGTTCGATTCCGTCCGGGGGCACCAGCCTTCGCTTTGCAAGCAGCCCAGCCGAAGCTCCTTGGACGAAACAGTCTCCTCCGAAATCTCGTCGGGAGGGCAGTGCTGACGGCCGTGCGAAAACCCCTCCCACCTTACTGAAACGCAGTCGCAATGTCAGCGCTTGCCGCCACCCTGTCGAACGTGTTTCTGACCCGGACGGAGTTGTAGACATAGGCGACCCAAATTCCAGTCACCACGAAGGAAACCAAAGGCTTAACCAGCGTATCTCCGGCAAGAATCTGGCTCACTGGAACCTTAATAAGAGCGGAGATCCAAATAATGTCGACTACGAACACGACCGGTATGGCAATCCACTGAAGGAGAAACAGCTTCTTGAAACGAGGACTGCGCCGAAACATGGCAATGACAACAACCAACTCAAGCACCAGAAAAGCCAGCAACAGCGCGATCTCGCCATAGGTCGCCAAGGTACCGTTGGGAACCGTCATCAGTTGCTGATAGCCTTCGATCGATGAGCCGAATTCGGCAAGCGTGCGCAATGGCGACAAGGTCTGACCGATTGCGAGCAGTAGAAGCCACCCTCCAAACCCCACCAAATCAGTCGAACCCTGTGATGGTTTGCGTGCTGACCAGACAGCGAAGAATACGGGCGCTCCGATCAACAGCAGCAAGATCGCCCAATGCCAAATTGAAAACTGCATCCATACCCTCCCGCCAATGCTCTTTTAAGTTGTATATTGTTTTATCATACAACTCAATAGGGTCCTCAGGAAATCGATTGTACGACACCCAGGGCAAGCCGATCGACGAGGATCTGGTGCAGATGCGCCGACGAACACCGAGACGCCTGCCGGCGACCTGAAGAATATCCTCAGCCACGATATCGACGGCATTGGGCGTTAGGCTTCCGCAGCTTTGCACTGTCCATCAGAGCCCATCGCGCCAATCTCCCTTGCAACTCGAGCTACACTTTCCTGCAGACCGCCTTCATCCGACGTATCGATGCTTAATACGAACCTGCCGCTGCCGAGAAGGATGCTTTTTACGTGGTCGATTATTGGGATCGATTGCAGGTTGGTTCTGCAATCCGCCTCGAACATGCGCTCCAAATAGGTCTGCCGAAGGAGCCGAGCACTCAGGCGCTGTGACAACAATGGCTCGGCCGCGCTGGTAGCTATGGCAAGATGCGATGATGGGATCAGTTCCAAAGCAGATTTAAGTTTCTCTACGTCCGAAACGCCGCTGAACACGGCTAATGAAGAGACAAGCTGGATAAAACCTTGGTCGAAGATCACAATCTGACATGCGTCGTACGGTTGATGCCAAACGTGGGAGAGAGCCATGAGATACTGACTGAACCTGATCAGCCAGATCGGATTTCTCGGCGCCAGAATCCTTATCAGCTTGCCGGTGAGTCTGAACCCTTCGGCGTTGTCTATAGGGTGACAAGCAAAGGCGGCAGTCCTGATCGTTGATATGGCAATACGGTGTAGTGCATAGCGGAACCCACTAGGGTCTAGCGGTGAACGATCGACACCGGGTTCATATGAAAGCACTACCTTGGCGACGTAGCCTTGTGCCTGCAGATGACGTTGAAGCGCATGTGCGAAAGTGGTCTTACCTGAGCCGGCCGGGCCAAATAGCTCGATGATCACTTTTCGGCCCCCGAAGGCGCTTGAAACTGGCAACCACTGTAAACCAGGAGCCCTTCCTGGATGTTCGGAAGGGCAATAACGGCATTCACACATGCGTCTGCATTGGTGGGTTCTTTTTACCCTCCAAAGCGGCCGCCAAGAAAGCGTCCGTTGCCCGTCTAGGCCCAATGCGTGTGCGAGTCGGACTTTGGTCCCTCAGGGCGTGCGGGACGAAGAAATGGGGTGGGGATCAATACCTTCCGATGGCAAAGCGCTTTTCGACTTCCGACTTTGGTCCGTTGCACCGTAAGTCCGAAGGCCCTGGCAGGAACCATTGCTTAGCATGGAAGTTCAAGTCACACTTGGTGGTTCAGCTGAAGACCGCCACCGTTCAGTTGCTGGGGGAGTGGCACCATGCCCATTTCAGAAAAAATGATGGACGAGTACTTAAAATTTGAATGCCCCAACTGTTCCCACGTAATCGTGAAAAGGGGCTCGTGGGTGAAGGTTATATCTGCCTTCAATTGCGATCACTGCGACGCGAGGATCAGGATCGGCTACATGACCAAGCTCGCGCTTTTCGATCAAAAAATGCAGAGCATGCGCCTATCATAATCCAACGTGTCTGAGCGAGGGAAACTTCCAAGCGGCCCGACAGATCATTGGGGTGAATCCGTGAACTGTCGGGCCTGACCGGCCCGAGGGCTTGGGAGCCAGGCCGGCTGATCAAATCGTATATATTAGGGGTTGCTCAAAAAAGCCCTTATTGACGATTTCCCCAACTGAGGGTGGCCCCAGCAATTCGGCCAAACCGGAGCAAGACGCTCAGATTATCATGGCATTGCATGGTCACCGGAAAAAACAAAAATGCAAAGCGACAATTTTAGCAGTTGCTAATTTTCATGAGATTGAGCGCTCGGGCGCCTCGAAATAACAAATGGCGAGGGTACGTTTGAGCGCATGCTTGATGCTCGGAACGTCCGGACGGCGAGCCTAGCGCATCAACTCAAAGTGCCGTGGAAATGCCTGGTGCAGCAGGAGGAGCATCGTCTTGCGCAGCACGTTGGTGTCGCGGCTGGACGGGTTGAGATGATCCCAATACCAGGCACCGTGAACCAGATAGTTCAGGCTCTCCGATAACGTGTCGATGTCGACGCCGGTGTAGCCGCCGTCACGGGCGATTTCGATCAGCAGATCGCGGGCTTCGGCGGTGTAGGCGAGATCGCTGGGCAGGCCGATTTCATTGTAGATCTGCATGCTCTTGCGGTCGCTGGAAAACACGACGAAGACCGAAACCCATTTCGGATGCAGACGGGCAAAACGCTGCGCGCAATCGACCGCGCCCAACACTCGTTCTACCGGCGACAGGCCGGGCGCCCGCACCAGCGTCACCCACAGCGCATCATACTGATCGCTGAGATACTGCAGCACGGCCCGGAACAGGTTCTCCTTGCTGCGAAAATGAAAGACCACCAGCGCGTTGGACGAGCCGACATGCTCGGCGATGCGCTGCATGGTGACGCTCGCCAGTCCCTCCTCGGCGATGAGCTCGATGGTGGCATCGATGATGCGCTGGATGCTCGCTTCGCCGCGTTCGCGCCGGCGGTCCTTAGGGGCAGCGTCGTTCGCCGCACCTTTGGTCGCCTTGCTTTTTCCCGCCTCAGCGGTGGCTTTGCGTTGCGCCATTGTCGTCAGGC
Organism: Mesorhizobium sp. CNPSo 4684; assembly: GCF_057784315.1. Classification (NCBI taxonomy): domain Bacteria; kingdom Pseudomonadati; phylum Pseudomonadota; class Alphaproteobacteria; order Hyphomicrobiales; family Phyllobacteriaceae; genus Mesorhizobium; species Mesorhizobium sp. CNPSo 4684. The sequence goes on from NZ_JBWLUX010000051.1 coordinate 13,671, forward strand.
CTTTCCCCGGCGAAAACATCCCGCCGCTGCTTTGGCACGCCGGCTCTTCGCGGACTCAGAGCGACGGGCGTGTCCCGGCATTCGTGTACCATTGACCCTGAGCCGTCTCATAGGCCATCGCCGCCCGGAAAACATCGGCGTCGCTATAGGTGCGGCCGACAATCTGGATGCCGGTCGGCACGCCATTGGCGGCACGGCCCGACGGCACGGACAGAACCGGGCAGCGGCTCAGCATGTTGAAAGGCGTCGTCATCACCCAACCCAGCGACGGGTTTACGTGCTCGCCGTTGATCTCGACCTTGCCTTTGGTCTGATCGAATTCCGCCGGCACCGCCGGAAGCGCGTTTGTCGGGCAGATCAGCACGTCGTATTTTTCCAGCAACGGCCCCAGCGTCTGGTACATCCTGGCCGCCACCTCCAGGGTCGCGACAAAATCCGTCGCCTTCGACTTCTGCCCATCCTGCGCAAACTGCCTGGCATAGCTCGTCATGTCCTTGCCGTGCTTGGCGAGCAGGGGCGCCAGCGAGGCGCCGAAGAGATGCTCCAGATAGGCCATGCCGGCCTTGAGCACCTCGTCGCCCCAGCCAAGGTCGACCTCCTCGACGGTAGCGCCGAGCGAGCGGAACACGTCGCAGGCAGCGAGCGTGTTCTTGCGCACGTCAGGATGAACCTCGAATGACCCGAGATTCATCGAGAAAGCAATCTTCCAGCCTTTGATCGGCTTGTAGTCGAGCGGCAGGCGCAGTTTCGGGCGCAGCGTGGCGATGTCGAGTGGGCTCGGTCCGGCCATGACATTCTGCAGCAGGATCGCATCCCCGACATTTCGGGCCAGCGGCCCGGTGTGGCAATAGAAGTCGAGGTTGAAGGGCGGCTCGTCGGGGTTGCGGCCGTAAGGCGGCTTGAAGCCGACCAGGCCGCAGGCCGAGGCCGGGATACGGATCGAGCCGGCAATGTCCGAGCCGGTGGCGATCGACGATGTACCCGAGGCCAGCGTCGCCGCTGAACCGCCCGACGAACCGCCCGGCGTATAATTCGGATTCCAGGGGTTGCGCGTCACGCCCCAGCGCTTCGACCAGGTGTAACCGGCGCAGCTGAATTCGGGCGTCGCCGTGCGGGCATGCACTATGCCGCCGGCCTTCATGACACGCTCGTTCATCGTCGACGTGTGGCCGCCAATGGCGTCCTTCGAAAGCAGCGAGCCATGCGAGGTCGGCTTGCCCTTGATGTAGCTCTCATCCTTGATGCCGATCGGCAGGCCCTCGAGTGCACCGGTCCTGGCGCCCTTGGCGTATTTCGCTTCGGCTTTTCTGGCGAGATTCATCGCCTCGTCGAAATGGGTGAAGGTGAAGCAGTTGATTGTCGCCTTGGTCGCTTCGGCGCGGCGGATGGTGGCCTGCATCAGGTCGACAGGCGACAGTTTCTTCGCCTTGAACAGCCGTAACGCCTCGCTGGCGGGCATGTAGCAAAGGTCGAGATCGGACATCACAAATCTCCCGCGGCGGCTGGACCGCATCTGGCATGAAGAATGGCCGGGCCGCAGGGTGCGGCCCGAAGGATGTTGGTCAGCTTCGGTTGACGGCGCTGCTATTTCTGCAGATCGGTCCAGATCCTGGTGTAGAGCGCCTGGACGTCGGTCGGGCAGGCCGGCATGAACTGGCCCTTGTCGGCAAATTCGGCCGGAACATCCACTTCGGGCGCTCCCTTCATGTCGTCCGGCAGGAAGGGCTCGGAGCCCTTGATGCCGTTGGCGTAGTGCGCGAAGGCCGAGATCAGCGCGGCATTCTTCGGGTCCATGATGAAATTCTGGAAGAGCTTGGCGTTCTCGACGTTCTTGGCGTCCTTGAGCACCGCGACATTGTCCATCCAGATCGGAAAGCCTTCTTTGGGATAGCCGTAGACGATCTTGTCGTTCTCAAGCCGCTCGCGCAGCGATATGCCGTTCCAGTTGACGCCGGCGGCAATGTCGCCTCGGCCCAGGCCATCAACGGCAGCGTAATCGAGCGATAGCCATTTGCCCTTCGCCTCGACAAGCTTGTCATGCACCTTCTTCAGCAGCGCCTTGTCGTCGGTGCAGTACTTGCCGCCCTCATAGGCAATGGCCAGGAACATGATGTCCCCCATTTCGGGCACGACGTTGATCTTGCCGACGAGTTCCGGCGGCGGATCGAGGAAAATCGCGGACGTGTTCGGGTCACCCGCATAGACCGATTTGTTGACCGAGATGCCGGTCGTGCCCCATTGCCAGGGCACTGAGTATTTGCGGCCGGGATCGAAAGGCACATCGACCCATCTCGGATCGACATTTCTAAAGTTTTCCATCTGATTGGGATCGGTTTCCAGCAGCAGGCCTTCGCTGATCCAGATCGGCATGACACTGGCCGAGGGCACGACGATGTCATAGCCGGAAGCACCCTGGCGGACCTTCGCCAAGGCGGTGTCGTTGGAATCGTAGTCGGTGACGGTGACCTTGACCTTGTAGGTCTCCTCGAACTTCTTGATCAGGTCCGGGCTGGTGTAGTTGCCCCAATTGTAGATTTGGAGTTCGCCGTCGGCGCGGGCAATGCCGGTCATTGCCAGCAGCGACAGGCCGAGCACCGTCGCGGTGGATTTCAGCTGCATGCTTATTGTCTCCCATTGTCGGGACCGGCGGGATTGCCGCCTCGAGTCCGCATGTTCCCTTCGTCCTGGTGGTCATTCACCGGCGGATGCCGGCTGACCAACTCGATATGTCCACAACGGTATTAATTACTAAACATACAGTCAATATCTTTTTGCTGGCATGGCGACGGTATGGCCCAGACGTCGACGACGCGTGGTCGATGCCGTCAAACCGAAGATTGTCAGGCAATGGGTGATGGATTGCCGCCGCGCCGTCGGCGGTCGCTTGCGGCTTCAGCCTACAATGCGTTCTGCGGGCATGGCATGCTGGCGTCGCCGCAGCGTGAGGCCGTCGGCCTCGGCCTGGAACTCATGTCCTCGGACTGCCGCACAAGTTCGGCGAAGAGAAGGGCGAAACTTCCCATCACGAGGAAGACGATAATCAGGCGTGTCACCGGCAATAGACAGGTCTCAACTGGCTAGCCCCCCAGCCACCCATCCTCTGCCGGCTAACATGATCGATCGGGCTTTACGAGTGTTTAAGCTTGCTCTTAACCATCACATTCGCCTCTCCGGCGACATGAAGCGCGAGCCACCGGTTTTCGATCCGGCGCAGCCGCGGTGGGACCGGACGCGGCCTCCCTTTGCAGATGCGCCTGCCCATGCTACCCCACGCAACCGCCGCCGGCCGCCATCGGGAAGTCATGAGCAACGCCAGTCTCGCCTTCGTCTCGTCCGACACCGCCGATGCCAGGGCGGCGATGGAAAGCCTGTCGGCCCGCTATGGCCAGGCCTCGTTCGAGGACGCCGAGGTGGTGGTGGCGCTGGGCGGCGACGGCTTCCTGCTGCAGACCTTGCGTGACACGATGAGCACGGGAAAGAAGGTCTACGGCATGAACCGTGGCACCATCGGTTTCCTGATGAACGAATACCGCGTCGGCGGCCTCACCGAACGCATCGCCGCTGCCGTCGCCGAAACGATCCGGCCGCTGGAGATGCTGGCGGTGACGCATGAGGGCGAGACGGTTTCAGCACTTGCCATCAACGAAGTGGCGCTGTGGCGCCAATCCTATCAGACCGCAAAAATCCGCATCACCGTCGATGAACAGGTCCGGATCGAGGAACTGAACTGCGACGGCGTGATGATCGCGACGCCGGCCGGCTCCACCGCCTACAATCTGTCGGCGCACGGGCCGATCCTGCCGCTCGACGCGCCGCTGCTCGCTTTGACCCCGGTCAGCCCGTTCCGGCCGCGCCGTTGGCGGGGTGCCCTGTTGTCCAACAAGGCGACCGTTCGCTTCGATATTCTGGAGCCGGAAAAGCGGCCGGTGAACGCCGCCGCCGACCACACCGAGGTCAAGGCGGTGACTTCCGTCACGGTTCGGGAATCACTGAGCGCGACGGCGACGCTGCTGTTTGACCCCAACCATTCGTGGAACGAACGCATTCTCGCCGAGCAGTTTCGCTATTGAGCCGGCGCAAAAAGACACTACCTGATTAAGCATCGCGATTAAGGTTACGTTTCACAATCGCACCAATCCCGCCCGTTTCTGTTGACAAATCGCGGGCTTGCGCCTAATCGCAATACCAATCTTGCAGGCACGCTGTGCTTGCCGCGACGAATGCCGTTGCGCTTCCCCGAACCAGCCAAAGACAACAACACTTGTCCTCAGACACCACGACCGCTCCAGAAGCGTTGACCTTTTCAGACCTCGGCCTGTCGCCCAAGGTCCTTTCCGCAGTCACCGATGCCGGCTATACCCAGCCGACGCCGATCCAGGCCGGCGCCATCCCGCATGCGCTGCTCGGCAAGGATATTCTGGGCATCGCCCAGACCGGCACCGGCAAAACCGCCTCCTTCGTGCTGCCGATGCTCACCCGCCTCGAAAAAGGCCGGGCCCGCGCCCGTATGCCGCGCACGCTGATCCTCGAGCCGACGCGCGAGCTCGCCGCACAGGTCGAAGAGAATTTCATCCGATACGGCAAGAACCACAAGCTCAACATCGCGCTGCTGATCGGCGGCGTCTCCTTCGACGAGCAGGACAAGAAGCTCGAGCGCGGCGCCGACGTGCTGATCGCCACGCCCGGCCGCCTGCTCGACCACCGCGAACGCGGCAAGCTGTTGCTCAACGGCGTCGAGATCCTCGTCATCGATGAAGCCGACCGCATGCTCGACATGGGCTTCATCCCCGACATAGAGCGCATCTGCGAGATGATCCCGTTTACCAGGCAGACGCTGTTCTTCTCGGCGACGATGCCGCCGGAGATCACCAAGCTCACCGAAAAGTTCCTGCATGCACCGGTGCGTGTCGAGGTTTCGAAGGCCGCGTCCGCTGCCACCAACATCATCCAGCGGCTGGTCAAGTCGGGCTCAAAGCCGTGGGACAAGCGCGAGACACTGCGCAATCTGATGAAGGCAGAAGACGCCGAACTGAAGAACGCCATCATCTTCTGCAACCGCAAGATCGAAGTGTCGGAACTGTTCCGCTCGCTCTTGAAGTATGATTTCGACGCCGGCGCGCTGCATGGCGACATGGACCAGCGTGCGCGCATGCAGATGCTGGCCAATTTCCGCGATGGCAAGCTGCGCTACCTCGTCGCTTCCGACGTCGCCGCGCGTGGCCTCGACATCCCCGATGTCAGCCACGTCTTCAACTATGACGTGCCGATACACGCAGAAGACTATGTCCACCGCATTGGCCGCACCGGCCGCGCCGGACGTTCCGGCAAATCCTTCACCATCGCCACCAAGTCGGACACCAAATACATCGACGCTATCGAGCGGCTGATCGGCAACAAGATCGAGTGGCATGACGGCGATCTGTCGACGGTGGTCGCAAGCGAAAGCAGCGAGGACGAAGCGCCCCGCCGTGGCCGTGGCGCGCCGCGTCGCGCCGGCCGCAAGGACGAAGACCGCAAAGATCGCGGCGAGCGCAAGCCGCGCGAGCGCCATGCCAAGCCCAGCGACGAAGCCCCGGCGAATGCCGCGCGCGAGGAACAGCCGGTCGTTGCCGAAGCCGCGGTTGCCGACATTGGCGAACGGCGTCAGCGCAAGGAAGCGATCCGCTCCGAAAATGGCGAGCGCAAGGTCTCTGATCGCAACAACGAGAACCGTGCTCCGGAACGCGGCGACACGAGGCCACAGCGTGCCAACAACAGCCGCCCTGCCCGCAACAACCGCGGCGGCGACGACAATGACGGCACCGTCGGCTTCGGCGATGACATGCCGGCCTTCATGAAGATCGTCGCCAAGGTCTGATTTCTGGTTTTCGTTTTCGCAAGGCAAGCCGATCACCCGGCTTGCCTGCCGCGATCACATCTGTCCCGTCACATCGGGCCGGGCATCATCTTGGTCGGTTTTTCCAGCATCGGAAACTCGGCCTTGCTGCATTTCACGTTCGGGTTCGTCGGGCTGAACATGCCGTTCGGGTTGTCCTTGAACAGCCAGGCATGAAGGTCGTAGTGGACGAACTCCCTCGGAATGAGCGGATAGTGCCCTTCCATCGGTCCCATGAAGGTCTGTCCAAAGAGTTTTGGAGCTTCCTTGGTGTCTGGCGTCAGGGGCACCAGCCATTCCACGCCAACCAACTTCAAGCCTTTCTTGGTCGGCTCGTAAATCAGCACATTGGGGCGCATCGGATCGAGTTTCTGACCGACACTCGGGACATTGACGAAATGGATGCCCATGGCGCCCTTCGGATAGTCCATCGCGCCGGCGATCTTTTCCCCGGAGTAGTAGACGCACCCGACGGTCGACAGATAAAGGTCGCGGACGGCGGTCGTGTAGTCCTCATATTTGGCGAGCGATTTCTTCAAGGCTTCGATATCGGCCTTGTTGGCGTCCTCGGCTCGAGCCGTGGCGGCTGCGCACCACGCAGAGACTAGACCTGTCAAAACGAGGACGCCGCAACGCCCAAGGCGAGTTGTTCTTGTCATGCATTCCTCCCAGATTTCATGATCTGGCCGTGCAAGACCGGGGCCGAATAGATGATGATTGCGCGGCCGTTTGTACCCGCCCCATCCCCTCTCTGGAACGGTGCCAATGCTAATCCTTTCCAAGGTCTCCGGAAAGAGATTATTAGAAAACTCTAATGCTTTAGATCCCTTTGCGGACCACAGGAGCCAAAATGAAAACGACCCCTTGCGGGGCCGCCTTCGCACTTCAATGCCGACCTGATCAGGTGAGTGGCGAAAGCTGGATCTCGACGCGCCGGTTCTGCGCGCGGCCGGCCGACGTTGCGTTGGACGCAATCGGACGGGTCTTGCCGAAGCCGGTGACGGCGAAGCGGCGCGAATCGACGCCCTGTCCCGACAGATAGTTGGCGACCGCCAAAGCACGGCGCTGCGACAGATCGAAATTGTGCTCGTCGCCACCGGTCGAATCGGTGTGGCCGAACACGTCGACCGTGGTCTGGCGGAACTTGTTCAGCACCAGCGCCACCGAATTCAGCACCTGGTAGAAGCCGGGCTTCACCGCATCCTGGTCGACGTTGAAGGTGATGTCGGACGGCATGTTGAGGATGATCTGGTCACCGGTGCGGGTGACGCTGACGCCAGTGCCTTGCAGCTGGCGGCGCAATTCAGCCTCGTTCTGGTCCATCGTGGCGCCGATGGCGCCGCCGGCCAGCGCGCCGATACCGGCCCCGATCAGCGCATTGCGGCGGTCATTGCCGCCGGCAAGCAGACCAAGGCTGGCGCCGGCCAGGGCACCAAGGCCTGCACCCGCGGCGGTGTTGGAAATCTTCTGATCGCCGGTATATGGATCAGTGGTCGTGCAGGCGCTCACCAGCACAGCCGTCGCAACGGCGACGAGCACAGTCTTTTTCATGAGATAACGTCCCTCTCCAAACCGCGGCCTTTGCGGCCCGCGCATATCAGCCCTTCCACGGGTCTTGTACCATGAAATACGGCGAAAAGCGGAACGGCGAAAGCGGCTTTTCCCCCGCTTGCGCCACCCTTGTGCCTCTGCCGCTATTGACGGCCTACCAGAGATTCTTGCCGTCGATGACGACCACCTCGACCTTGTCGAGGTCGAAATCGTCGAACAGCCGCGAATTGACCGAGATCTTGGGGTTGTCGAAGTCGGGTTTGCCGGTCGACCAGTCCGGCGTCTCGGTGAAGGTGCCGCAGCCGCAAATGGCGCAAAACCCGTGTTTGACGGTCTTCGATCCCCATTGATAGACGGAGACGTTCTTTGCCGGGCTGGTGAGCTTGAATTGCGACGGAACGTAGTAGGCCCACAGCGAGCCGCGCTTGGAGCAGAACGAGCAGGTGCATTGCGTTACTGTCTCGGGCGCTTGCGAAACCTCGAATGTCGTCGCCCTGCAGTGACAGCTGGCCTTGATGGTCATGAAAAGCTCTCCTCCGTTGCCCGCCGCCATGCGGCAAAGGCACCATAAAGGAAGGCTCCTGACAACTGTCTGTCAGCAGGCTCTGATCGATAGAGCCGAGCGGCGCTCTGGCTGAAGCAGGTCCGTCGTCACCTGCCAATATAGGCAGCTAGTTCGTCCGGCGTCCCATTTGGGAAAGCCTGTCTTAGAAAATCCAGGAACGCCGACACTCGCGCGCTGAGCAGCCGCCGAGATGGGTAGAGCGTCCATAGAGAGATGTCGGGGCCGTCAATATCCCCCCAATTCACCAGTGTGCCGTCGGCCAAGTCGTGGGCCACCAACGAAATGGGAAGACGTGCTGCACCGACCCCGGCTCGCACCGCATCCCGGACCATGATGAGCGTCGACAAAGCAAGGACCGGCTCGATTTTAATTGTCGACCGGTCACCTTGGGTCTTCAAGTGCCATGTTTGCCGTTCGCCTGTCCCGCGCGCAACGCCAGGAGCGGGGCCGCCGGTCGTGCGAGAAAGGTGAGGGCTCGCCACGACGACCAGGCGGTCGCGGAGAAACGCCCGTCCGACTAGGCTTTCGTCGGGATCTGGATTGACCCGGATTACGAGATCGTAGCCTTCCTCGATCATGTCGACATGGCGGTCCTCTGTCGTCACCTCAAGCCTCACCTCCGGATATTTAAGGGCAAAACCCGCCGCGATCCTCCCCATTGCCGTCTGAGAAAAAAGCATAGGTGCGCTGATCCGCAGTCTCCCCTTGGGTTTTTGACCACCCGAGGCGATCGCTGCAGCCGTCTCGTCCAGTTCGGCAAGCAATGTTCCGGTCCGCTCGAAGAGCGCCCGTCCTTCTTCGGTCAGCTTCAGGTTACGCGCGCCCCGTTCGAACAGGCGCAGATCAAGACTGCTCTCCAATTCTCCAACGCGCCGGGACAACGTTGCCTTGGGCCGGCCGGTGGCCCTTGCCGCTTTGCCGAAGCCACCATGGCGGGCAACGAGATTGAAATCGGTGAGGGCAAGAAGATCCATGAAGTGTCCCACCAGTGAGACGATGTGTCTAAAATTTCCGTCTACTGGACTCTTTATGAGCCACACATATTGGCCCTGTCAACCAACCCCACTGGAGAAATTTCATGACCATTCTCGTTACCGGCGCCACGGGCAATATTGGCCGCCAAGTCGTCGAACACCTCGTCAAGCGCGACGCCGATGTCCGTGCTCTCGTCCGCGATCCGTCGAAGGCAAGCTTCCCGGCAGGCGTATCCGTCGTGCAAGGCGACTTTCTCGACGTCGACTCGCTGCGCAAAGCCATGTCTGGGATTTCCACGCTGTTCCTCTTGAACGCCGTGGTACCGGATGAATTCACCCAGGCCTTGATCGCGTTGAACGTGGCCCGATCGGCCGGCATCGAGCGGATCGTCTATCTTTCGGTGATCCACGCTGACGCCTATGTGAACGTGCCGCATTTCGCGGGCAAGTTCGGCGTCGAGCGGATGATCGAGCAGATGGATTTCAAGGCTACGATCTTGCGTCCGGCTTACTTCATCCAGAATGATCTGACGATCGAAGACATCATCACCGGCTATGGCACCTACCCAATGCCGATCGGCGCCAAGGGTCTCGCCATGATCGACGCCCGTGATATCGCCGAGATCGCCGCTCTTGAGCTGCTGCGTCGCGAACAATCCGAGAAGCCGCTTGCGCTCGACCGGATCAACCTCGTCGGTCCGCAGACACTGACCGGGACGGATATTGCCGCAATCTGGTCAGACGTGCTTGCCCGCCCGATCAGCTACAGCGGCGACAATACAGAGGGCTTTGAGCAAAATCTCAGGCAGTTCTTGCCCGCCTGGATGGCCTACGACATGCGCCTGATGGGCGAGCGCTTCTTCACCGACGGGATGCTGCCTGAGGCCGGCGACGTCGAGCGCCTGACGGCGCTTCTGGGCCGCCCACTGCGCCCATATCGCGACTTCGCCTCAGCAGTCGCTCCTTCCGTGTGACGGAAGCACAAAACACCTAAGGCTGAGAAGCGCTTGCCAGTGCCATGGATGGCCTCACGTCACATGCCAGCCTTCTCAGCAAAAGTGTTCTGGAACTACGGCCTGCCTTCCGATGAACTTTGTCAACAGCCGTCAGTAGGAACGCGGCGGTACGAACAGGCAGATCGTCTTGCCGGCGTCGAGACCAGCCTGGTGCGCGCACCAGTGGAAATCGCCGTCGGGTGAGTCCTTGACCCGCTTGTCGCTCATCGGAACGACCTCCCCCGTTCCGGCGATGACATAGCCCTCGGGCTTTTCCAGCACCTCGCCCGTATGGGTGGTGCGGCAGTCATAGTTGGCGCAGCAGGCGAAGGGATAACTCCAGCCTTGCGGCTTCGCCGCCGTCGGCTTGGCGTCATGGGCGAAGCCGGGTGCGGTCAGCACCGCGATCGCGCCGATCACGAACAGGGAAAACAGAAGTCGGCCAGCCGGTTGAACGGCTCTGGCCGATCGGATTATGGCAGCAGACATGGAAACGTTCCTTTCAAGCGAGCATAAAGCGTTAGCTTGCCCGTTCTTGGAACGTGTCTTCCCAGTGGCCGAATCGTCAGGTCGCAGATATGCCGCGTCCGGCCATAAATGCTTTTTCACCCCTCAGCCCGTGATGCTGGGCTGATTCCTTGGTCGGCGCAAGAAGTGCATAACTACAGTGCCGCACCCCGAGCGCCGACATCTGCCATCCAAAGGGTGCGCCGGCTTGGTTAACGAGAGGTTAACGACGCGGCGCCCAAGAGGCGTTAGCCGCCGGAGGCGTGCCCCTCATATTGCGGCAGGTCGTCGGCGATGGTGAACCACGGCGCCTTGGAGCCAACGAAGATATGCGCGGTCGGCCGTATGGTGGGATCGTCGACCAGCGTGCCCATGGCGACATGGACATAGGCGCCATCGCGGACAAGCGAATAGAGCAACGAGCCGCAGCGGCTGCAATGCGCATCGTGGCCGCTGTCGTCGCCGAAATGGATGAGCCCGTGATGCCCTTCGGCAAGGGCAAACTTGTCGCGTTCGATGCCGGCGAACGGCTTGAAAGCCGAACCTGTGGTGCGCCGGCAGTTCGAACAATGGCAATTCGCGGCATAAACGAATTCGTCCGCCACCTCATAGTGGACCGCGCCGCAAAAGCACTTTCCGCTGAGCTTGCGTGTCACCGGCTTCTCCTTTGCCCGACGCCTGAGGATATGGACGTACCCTAGTCTAGATCGGCAACCGCTTCACCAGCCCCGCCTTCAATGCGCTGCGACAGCGAGGCTTCCATGAAGTCGTCGAGATCGCCGTCGAGCACGCTCGACGGGCTGGTGCTTTCGACACCGGTACGCAGGTCCTTCACCAGCTGGTAGGGCTGCAGCACATAGGAACGGATCTGGTGGCCCCAGCCAATGTCGCTCTTCGACGCCTCGGTGGCATTGGCCACTGCTTCACGCTTCTTCAGCTCTTCCTCGTAGAGCCGCGAGCGCAGCATTTCCCAGGCCTTGGCCTTGTTCTTGTGCTGCGAGCGTTCGGCCTGGCAGGCGACCGCGATGCCCGTCGCTATATGGGTGATGCGGACCGCCGAATCCGTCGTGTTGACGTGCTGGCCGCCCGAACCGGACGAGCGGTAGGTGTCGATGCGCACGTCGGATTCAGAGACGTCGATCTCGATCCTGTCATCGACGACCGGATAGACCCAGATGCTGGAGAAGGACGTATGGCGGCGCGCATTGCTGTCATAGGGCGAAATGCGCACCAGGCGATGGACGCCGGATTCGGTCTTCAGCCAGCCATAGGCGTTGTGGCCCTTGATCAGCAGCGTGGCGGACTTGATGCCGGCCTCTTCGCCGTCATGCACTTCCAGCACCTCGACCTTGAAGCGGCGCCGCTCGGCCCAGCGCGTATACATGCGCAGAAGCATCGAGGCCCAATCCTGGCTCTCGGTGCCGCCGGCGCCGGCATGGACTTCGAGATAGGTGTCGTTGGCGTCGGCTTCGCCCGACAGCAGCGTCTCGACCTGGCGGGCCTTGGCTTCGCCTTGCATCGAGCGGATGGCGGCTTCGGCCTCGGCGACGACGCCCTCGTCGCCCTCTTCCTCGCCAAGCTCGATCAGACCGATATTGTCTTCCAGCGCCTGCGTCAGGCCCTTGACCGCGGCGATGCCCTCTTCGAGGCCCTGACGCTCGCGCATCAGCTTTTGCGCTTCCAGCGGTTCGTTCCAGAGGCTGGCGTCCTCAGCCCGCACATTCAGGTATTCAAGCCGCTTTATGGCCTGATCCCAGTCAAAGATGCCTCCTCAGCAGGGTTATCGCCTGCCTGATCTCATCGACAATGTTCTGCGTTTCCGCGCGCATGGCTGGTTGTTCTGTCCTGTTTTTGAAGTGGCGCTTGGGTCGGCGCGATACATAGGGACGGCATTGCTGCCTGTAAAGCGAAATGGGCCGGCTTAACAAGCCAGCCCATTCAACATAAGAAATCAGATCGTCAGTAAAGCCCACCGCCGGGCGCCTGGATGGCTTCCGTCGCCTGCGGCGACAGCGGTCCGCCTGCGCCATTGGAGCCGTCGGCCCCCATGCCGATCACCCAATAGCTGTCGGCAGGGCCGGTGCCCGGCTTGAAGGCTTCGATGATGGTGCCGGCATCGCCCGCCGCGGCACGCATGCCGGTCTTGCGGTTGATGGCGACCAGGTTCATGCCTTCCGGCACCTTGAAGTCGACATTGGGCGTGCCGTCCAGCGCCACGCGCATGAAGTCCTTGAAGATAGGCGCCGCCAGACCACCACCGGTGGCGCCATGGCCAAGGCCGCGCGGGGTATCGTAGCCCATGTAAAGGCCGACGACGAGGTTCGGCGTATAGCCGATGAACCAGGCATCCTTCTCGTCATTGGTCGTGCCGGTCTTGCCGGCAATATGGCGGCCAAGCTCGGCGATCGTGGCGCCGGTGCCGCGCTGGACGACACCTTCCATCATCGAGGTGATCTGGTAGGCGGTCATCGGATCGAGCACCTGCTCGGAATTGTCGACCAGATCCGGTTCGGGTTGGTTGTTCCATTCGGACGCATTGCAGCCTTCGCAGCCGCGCTCGTCCTGCTTGAACACCGTCTTGCCGTAGCGGTCCTGGATGCGGTCGATGAGCGAGGGTTTGATCGACTTGCCGCCGTTGGCCATGATCGAATAGGCCGACACCATGCGCATCACGGTCGTCTCGCCGGAGCCCAGCGCCATCGGCAGATACGGCGCCAGATGGTCGTAGACGCCGAAACGCTCGGCATATTCCACCACCAGCTTCATGCCCATGTCGTTGGCGAGCCGCACCGTCATCAAATTGCGCGACTTTTCGATGCCGGAGCGCAAGGTCGCCGGGCCGGCGACCGTGCCGTCATAGTTCTTCGGCGTCCAGGTCGTGTTGCCGCTCTGGATGGTAATCGGCCCGTCCATGATCACCGAGGCCGGCGTATAGCCATTGTCGAGCGCGGCCGAATAGACGATCGGCTTGAATGACGAGCCCGGCTGGCGCATCGCCTGCGTGGCGCGGTTGAACTCCGACTGCGCATAGGAGAAGCCGCCGACCATGGCCAGCACGCGGCCGGTATGCGGATCCATGGCGATCAGGCCGCCCTCCACTTCCGGCACCTGTCGCAGCGTGTAGGCGCCTTCCGAACCTTCGTTTTTCTGCACGAAGATGACGTCGCCCGGCTGCAGCACGTCGGCCGGCGACTTGGCCTTGACCGTCTTGCCATCGACCACATGGCGCATGGCAAAGCTCATGTCTTCCTTGCTGACGGTGCCTTCGACGCGTTCCTTGACGATATCTCCTGAAATCTGCCGCGTCGGCTGCAGGCCGATGGAAAGGCCGGTATCCGAGCTGTCGAGCACGACGGCAAGCGACCATTCCGGCACGTCTTCCAGGCCCTTGACGGCGCCCAGCGCCACGCCCCAGTCGCCGGAAGCATCGATATGCGTCACCGGTCCGCGATAGCCGCGCAGCGTATCGTATTTGAGCAAGCCGTTCTGCATCGATTTGCGGGCGATGAGCTGGATCTTCGGATCGAGCGTCGTGCGCACCGACAGGCCGCCCTCATAGAGCGCGTTCTCGCCATAGCGGGAGATGATCTGGCGGCGCACTTCCTCGGTGAAGTATTCGCCCGCGAACAGATAGGAGCCGTTGCGGCGCGGCGTCACGCCCAGCGGCTCGGCCTTGGCCTTGTCGCCTTCCTCACGCGTCACGTAGCCGTTCTCGACCATCTGGTCGATGACCCAGTTGCGGCGCTCGATGGCGCGGTCGGCATGCTTGAAGGGATGGTAGTTGTTGGGACCTTTCGGCAGCGACGCCAGATAGGCGGCTTCCGCGACGGTCAGTTCGTTGACCGACTTGTCGAAATAGGTCAGTGCCGCGCCCGCGACGCCATAGGCGCCGAAGCCGAAGAAGATCTCGTTGAGGTAGAGCTCGAGGATGCGGTCCTTCGAATAGGCCTGCTCGATGCGGAAGGCCAGGATCATCTCCTTGATCTTGCGCTCATAGGTCTGGTCCGAGGACAGCAGGAAGTTCTTTGCCACCTGCTGGGTGATGGTCGAGGCGCCGACCTGGCGCCTGCCCGAGCCCACATTCTGCAGGTTGACGTAGATGGCGCGGCCAAGCCCGGTGATGTCGATGCCGGGGTGGTTGTAGAAATTCTTGTCCTCGGCCGACAGGAACGCCGCCTTGACCCGGTCCGGAACCGCCTGGATCGGCAGATAGAGCCGCCGTTCGCGCGCATATTCCGCCATCAGCGAGCCGTCGGAGGCATGGATGCGGGTCGTCACCGGCGGCTCGTATTTGGCCAGCACTTCGTAGTCGGGCAGGTCCTTCGCCAGATGGCTGATGTATATCGCCACGCCCGCGGCAACCAGAAGCGCCAGCGTCGTGCCGATACCAAAGAAATAGCCGATGAGACGAATCATGCCCGCTCCAGTCCGAGGTTCGGGAATTTCCTAGACGAAGCCGCCTTTCGCGCAAGCCTTCGCAACGGTCCCGATCCGTGATGGAAAACCCATGTCGCCACCATGTGGACAAAATGGGGCAGCGCCCGATTTCTGCATCCCCCACCGGAAATAAAAGCGCCCGGTGTTGTCGTCGTGCAACGCTGCCTCTGGTTGCAGGCGGCGTCGGCCATCTCAGCCTCCGGTTCCCGTTTCCATCTTGGCGGAGGCAAACAAAGCGACGGCGTTGGTGATGCTCTGCGCCGCCTTGCCGCGCCAGTCGGCGTCGAGCAGCTGCGCCTCGTCCTTGGCGTTGGAGAGATAGCCGAGTTCGACCAGCACCGAAGGCACATCGGGCGCCTTCAGCACCTTGAAGCCTGCCGAGCGCTGCGGATTGTTGATCAGGCCGACGCTGGTGGACAGCTGGCCGACCAGGGTGTGGGCGAAACTCATCGAGAAATTGTGCGTCTCGCGGCGGATCAGGTCGATCAGTATGTCGGTGACTTCCTTGTTGTCGTCCTTGATCACCATGCCGGCGAACTGGTCGGAAAGGTTTTCGCGATCGGCCAGCGCCTGCGCTTCCGGGTCGGATGCCTTGTCGGAGACGGTGTAGACGGTGGCACCTCTGATGCCCTTGACGCTGATCGTATCGGCATGGATCGAGATCAACAGGTCCGCCTCGTGCTGGCGGGCGATGCGCACGCGGTCGTCGAGCCGCAGGAATTCGTCGGTCTCGCGCGTCATGAACACGTCGTAGTTGCCGACGGCGGCGAGCTTGTCGCGCAATTCGGTGGCGAAGGCCAGCGTGACGTTCTTCTCGATGGTGCCGTTGAGGCCTTCGGCGCCGCCGTCGATGCCGCCATGGCCGGGATCGATGACGACGGTGAAGCGGTGCCCCGGATTGGAGATCGGCCCGGTGCCGACCCTAGCGCCCTTGTCGGTGGAGACGGTCGAGCCGGTGGTCAGCGCCTGGTTGGCAAGGGCTTCGTCGAACTCGCGATCCGAGGCCGCCGACATGTCGATGGCGATGCGGTAGCCGGTTCCGTCATCATTCTTGAGCACGTCGAGCTTGTCGACCGAGAACGGCCCCTTGCCGGTCAGGATCAGCCGCGATCCCTCGCCTTGATCGCCATAGCGCACCGCCTTGACCAGGCCGCGCGCCTTGGCGTCCTTCGCGCTGATGGCGAATCGTGTGCGCGGCAGGTCGACGACCAGCCGGTTGGGGCCGCGCAACAGGAACCATTTGATATCGGGTTCGCGGTCGAAATCGATGACGATGCGCATCTTGGTGGCGTCGCCCGCCATCTTGTAGGCGGTGGCGCCGAGCGGCACATCAGCCGCGCGTGAACCCGGCGCAAAACCGAAGCAGAGCGCCAGCAGCAAAAGCACAATCGCGGGGCGCAGCAAAAGGCCTGCACGGCCATGGCCCTTGTCTGTGGTGCCCGCCAGTCCCATCTCTTTGCAGTTGCTCCCGGTTTGGCGCCTCGCGCCCGCGTGGTTGGTCGAAATGCCGGTCAGGCCGCAGACTCGATTAACGATTGGTATCCAGCTCAATTAACGATTGGTATCCAGAGAAGGTTAACCAAGCCTTTTCTTTTGAGCATTAAGGCCTGTGCTTCCGTTACGGCACTGCTTTTTGCCGGCATCCGAAATCGGGGTTGCCTTCCACCCCGTCAAATCATAAAAGCGATGGTGGATCACTGCAATCCTGGAACCGCTTCTCCCGCAGCTTCCTGCTACAGGTCAGATGAAAGGCGGCTCCTTTCGCTTCCAGCGAAAAGGCTTCAGGTGATCGCGACGAATTTCGCAGGTGTGCGCCCGTGGCGGGGGAATCGCCTGCGTGAGGAAAACGGCCGGGTTTGTTCCCGTGCCGGCTCTGTATGAGCAAACAAGCTGGTCCGGTTCGTCCGGGCTTTGGTTCAAAAGGTTCTGCTGGTGACGATGGCTTCAAGCGCAATCATGGAAAGGTCCGCATCAAACCGCGCCATTATGGCTGCGGGCGGCACCGCCATGGCGCTCAAGCGGCGGCCAGCAACCATCCAGACATCCGGCACCCACATGACAGACACGCAGCGGCGGGCTTTGCCTCGCAAGCTGCGGCTGATGGCTGCCGGGAGGAAACGTAATAATGCCCAACAAAATGCTGATAGACGCCTCCCACCCGGAGGAAACACGCGTTGTCGTTATCCGCGGTAACCGTATTGAAGAATTCGACTTTGAATCCCAGGACAAGAAGCAGCTCAAAGGAAACATCTATCTCGCCCGCGTAACGCGCGTCGAACCTTCCCTTCAGGCAGCCTTTGTCGAATATGGCGGCAACCGTCACGGTTTCCTCGCCTTCAGTGAAATACACCCCGACTATTACCAGATCCCGGTCGCCGATCGTCAGGCTCTGCTGCGCGCTGAAGCGCAGGAAGCCGAGGACGAGGAGAACGAGGACAATGACGGCGACGACCGCCAGAGCCGTGATCGCGGACGGCGCGGCCGCCGGCGCGGCGGCAAAGGCCGCGAGCGTGGCGAACACAAGCGCGACGCCGGCACCGATGATGAAAGCGGCGAAATTGGCGACACCGGCAGCGATGCCGTGACCGAAGAGCCTGCTTCCGAGCATGCCGCGGCTGATACCGCCGGGCATGAAGATCACGCCGGGCATAGCGATAGCGAAACCTCCGAGACCGAGACATCCGAGACCGAACCGTCAGAAGGCGGCCCGACATCGATCGCGGCAAGCGTCGAAGCGGATGTGATCTCCGAAGCCGTCCCGCCGGCTGAGGCCGGCGACGACGCGGCCTCCAGCGAGGCTAGCGGCGAAACTGTTTCGGCCGATCACAGCGGCGAATCCACCTCCAGCGACAATGATCGCGGCATGCTGGAAGAGGTGCAGTCCTCGCATCTCGACGACCACGAGATTGAATCGGTCGGCGCCGAGGATGCGTTGGAAGAGGTACGCAACCGCCGCAAGCCGGTGCGCCGCCAGTACAAGATCCAGGAAGTCATCAAGCGGCGGCAGATCCTTTTGGTGCAGGTGGTCAAAGAAGAGCGCGGCAACAAGGGCGCGGCTCTGACTACCTATCTGTCGCTTGCCGGCCGCTATTCGGTGCTGATGCCCAACACGGCGCGCGGCGGCGGCATTTCGCGCAAGATCACCAGCGCGGTCGACCGCAAGCGCCTCAAGGAAGTCGTTGCCGATCTCGAAGTGCCGCAGGGCATGGGCGTGATCCTGCGCACCGCCGGTGAAAGCCGCACCAAGGCCGAGATCAAGCGCGACTACGAATATCTGATGCGGCTTTGGGAAAACGTCCGCAATCTGACGCTGCAATCCACCGCCCCTGCCCTCGTCTACGAGGAAGGCAGCCTGATCAAGCGCTCGGTGCGCGACCTCTACAACAAGGATATCGACGAGATTCTTGTCTCCGGCGAGGAAGGCTATCGCGAGGCCAAGGACTTCATGCGCATGCTGATGCCGAGCCACGCCAAGGTGGTTCAGCCGTTCCGCGACACGACGCCGATCTTCGTGCGCAACGGCATCGAGGCGCAGCTCGACCGCATGCTGCAGCCGCAGGTGACGCTGAAGAGTGGCGGCTACATCATCATCAACCAGACCGAAGCGTTGGTCGCCATCGACGTCAATTCGGGCCGCTCCACCAAGGAGCACTCGATCGAGGACACCGCGCTCCACACCAACCTTGAAGCGGCGGAAGAAGTCGCCCGGCAGTTGAGGCTGCGCGATCTCGCCGGCCTGATCGTCATCGACTTCATCGACATGGAGGAGAACCGCAACAACCGCTCCGTCGAGAAGCGGCTGAAGGATCACCTCAAGAACGACCGGGCACGCATCCAGGTCGGCCGCATCTCGCATTTCGGCCTGATGGAGATGTCACGCCAGCGCATCCGCGCCAGCGTGCTGGAATCGACCATGAAGCCCTGCCCGCATTGCGGCGGCACCGGCCATGTCCGCTCCGACTCGTCGGTGGCGCTGATGGTGGTGCGGGCGATCGAGGAATTCCTGCTCAAGGATTCGCGCAGCCACATCACGGTGCGGACGCCGGCGGCAACCGCGCTCTATGTGCTCAACCACAAGCGCGGCACCTTGGTGGAACTCGAAAGCCGCTTTGGCCTGACCATCACCATCGAGGCTGATGACACGGTCGGTGTGCAGCACTATGCCATCTTCCGCGGCGCTATTGCCGAAAAGCCGGAAGGCTTTGTCGAGCAGCGCAGCCTGCCCGCCTATGTCGAGCCGGAAGAGCCCGAGGACGAAATCGTCATCGAGGAGGAAGACGACGAGGTTGTGGTGCAGGTCGAGCAGCCGCGCCAGGCGCAGCCGCAGTCGCAGCAGCAGCCGAGATCGGCTGAGGACGGCGAAGGCCGCGACCGCAAGCGCCGCAAGCGCCGCAGGCGGCGCGGCGGCAAGGATCGCGACCGCGAGCATGGCGAGCGCGAGCATGGCCAGACCGCCGAAGGCGCTTCGGCCCCTGCGGCAAGCGCCGACTTTGCCTCTGAACCGGGCGGCGGCGATGCTGCACCGCAAGACGGAGCCCCGGTTGGTGCCGTCGAAACGGTGGAAGCGTCTGATGACACCCAGGGCAAGAAGCGCCGGCGCGGCAAGCGCGGTGGCAAGCGCAATCGCCGCGAGGACGGCGAAGGCACTGAGGCCGAGGCTGGCGAAGCCGCTGACGTCTCGGTGGCCGATGCCGCTGAAGCCGAAACGGCCGCAAGCGAGCCGGTCGCGGCGGTAGCGGCTGAAGAAGCCGCGGCTCCCGCCGCGGCGAACGACGACGCGCCAGCCGAAAAGCCGAAGAAGAAGCGCGCCTCGAGGGCGAAGAAGGCCGCGGCCGAAATCCACGCCGAGACGGTGGCCGAAGCGCCGGCCGCCGCCGCTGTCGAGGACATTGCACCGGTCGAGGCGCAGACTGAGGAAGAAGCACCCGCCAATGTCCGCCCGACCCGGCGCAAGCCTGTGGCGATCGATGCTCCTGTCGTGCCGGTGGTCTCCTCGACGGTCGCCGATGAGGCCAAGGCCGAGGAAAAGCCGAAGCGTGCCGGCTGGTGGCAGCGGAAGGGCTTTTTCTAAGCTTTTCAGCTAATTAAGATAGATTTCTAACAAAAAGTCTCGCGTCGTTCAAACCACGACGCGGGACTTTTTGTTATGTGGCGCGACGTCAGGACTTGCCGAGATTAAGGTCAGGCCGAGTCGAGAATGGTGGCTTCCGAGAACCGGAGCGGAGCGTACTTAAAGTACGTGACACCGGAAGCGCAGGAAGCTGCCCTGCGCAGGCCGGCCTCACCTGAATATCGGTAAGTCCTAGGGTGCGAAGATCGACCAGTTCATCACCCTCGCCAGCTTTTCCAGCGCGATCGACCCCAGCTTCGAATTGCCGTTGGCGTTCAGACCTGGCGACCACACGGCGAGCGAGGCGACGCCCGGCACGATCCCCAATATGCCGCCGCCGACGCCGCTTTTGCCGGGAATGCCGACGCGGAAAGCAAAATCGCCGGAGCCGTCATAGTGGCCGCAGGTCAGCATCATGGCGCCGATGCGGCGTGCGCGCTCGGCCGACACCACGGAATGGCCGGTCGCTGGATTCTTGCCGCCATTGGCGAGGAAGCGGCCGGCCAGCGCCAGTTGCCGGCAGCTCATGGCGATGGCGCAATGGTGGAAGTAGACGCCCAGCGCCAGCTCCGGCGCATGGTGAAGATTGCCGAAGGATTTCATGTAGTTGGCAAGCGCAAAGTTGCGGTAGCCGGTGGCGCGTTCGGAGGCCGCGACCTCGCGGTCGATGATGATCGTCTCATCGTCGGCGAGGAACTGGATGAAGCGCAGGATCTCTCCGATCGCCTCGCGCGGCTGGTGGCCGGCGAGCAATATGTCGGAGACGACGATGGCGCCGGCATTGATGAACGGATTGCGCGGAATGCCGTTCTCATGCTCGAGCTGGACGATCGAGTTGAACGGATTGCCTGAGGGCTCGCGCCCAACCCGCTGCCACAGCGCATCGCCGACATTGCCAAGCGCCAGCGTCAGGGTGAACACCTTGGAAATGCTCTGGATCGAGAATGCCTGGTCGGCGTCGCCGACGACAAGCACGTGGCCGTCATTGGTCACCGCCGCAATGCCGAATTTCTTCGGATCGACTTTGCCGAGCTGCGGGATGTAGGTGGCGACGTCGCCACGATCGGGGCGTTCCGCCATCTCGGCGGCGACATCGGCCAGCGCTTGTTCGAGTTCCGGCATTGTCGTCCCCGCTATTTCAGCCAGCGCTCGATGCGCGCCATCGCCTCGACCATGTCGTCATGGCTGCCGGCATAGGAAAAACGCATCGTTCGGTGTCCGGCCAGCGGATCGAAATCACGGCCGGGCGTCGCCGCCACATGCGCCTCGGCCAGCATTTTGCGCGCAAAGGCCATGCTGTCATTGGTATGCCGGGTGACATCGCAGAAGGCATAGAAGGCGCCGTCCATGGGGGCTGCCAGCGGAAATCCGATCTCCGGCAGGCGCTGCATCAACAGCTCGCGGTTCCGGGCGTAGCGCGCCTTCACCGCTTCCAGCTCTTCCGTCGCCTTGAAGGCTTCGATCGCCGCGATCTGCGACAGTTCCGGCGGCGAGATGTAGAGGCTTTGGGCAATGCGCTCGATGGGCCGCACCAGGGCGTCCGGCAGCACCATCCAGCCGATACGCCAGCCGGTCATGCAATAGTATTTTGAGAAGGAATTGATCACCGTTACGCCCGAGCCATAGGCCAGCGCCGTAGTGTCGGGCGCGGCATAGGCCAGCCGGTGATAGATCTCATCCGATATGACCGCGATGCCGAGTTCTTCGGCTGTCCTCACCAGCGCCGAGAGCTCATCGGCGGGAATGACGGCGCCGGTCGGATTGGCCGGGCTGGCGAACAGCACGCCCTTCAACGGGTTTTCCCGATGCGCCACCTTCAAATGGTCGGCATGCAGATAAGCGTCCAGGCCGAGCTCGATCTCGACGATCTCGATGCCGAGCGCGGCCATGATGTTGCGATAGGCGGGATAGCCGGGTGCCGCGATGGCGACGCGGTCGCCCGGATCGAACATCGCCACGAAGGCCAGATTGAAGGCTGCCGACGATCCCGTCGTCACGGCGATGCGGTTCGGCGCGACATCGATTCCGTAGTGATCGCCATAATGCGCGGCGATCGCCTTGCGTAGATCCGCCATGCCGAGCGCATCGGTGTAGCCGATGCGGCCGATCTTCAGCGCATTTACGGCGGCTTCCCTGACCCCCACCGGCGCCGGATCGGATGGCTGCCCGACGGCCATGGACACGACAGGCACGCCTGTCGCCTTCAGCCGGTTGGCTTCGGCCAGGATGTCCATGGCGTGAAACGGCTCGACTTCACCGCGGCGCGACAGCGAAACAACCATTTGACCTCACCTCTTCCGCCCAATCCTGCCGCTCCAGGCCAGCAACCCCGATGGCAGCGCCGCACAAATGCCCGATTGATGTGAGGATCACAAGTTAGCCTAGTTCGGTGCCGACTCTTTTCATCGTTCGCCCGCTCGTTTACCAGTGGACCTCATGCTGAGCCGACCCAAATCGACGATTTCAAAATATTCCATCGGGAAGACAGCGCGCGGCTTCGCGACGCTTTTGCTTGCCGCCGCCGTCGCTGTTACCGGCTCGGTGACTGCTTTCGCACAGGCGGTGCCGGTGGTGCGCGATGCCGAGATCGAGGCGCTGGTGCGCGACTATGCGCGGCCGATCTTCAAGGCGGCTGGTCTCGCCAATGACGGCGTCGATATCGTCCTGGTCAACGATCAGAGTTTTAACGCCTTCGTCACCGGGCGCCGGCTGTTCATCAACACCGGCGCGCTTATGCAGGCCGAAACGCCCAATGAGATCATCGGCGTCATCGCCCACGAAGCCGGCCACATCGCCGGCGGCCATCAGCAGAAATTGCGCGACCAGCTCGAGCGCGCCAAGACGATGGCCATCATCGCCACGCTGCTTGGCGCCGGCGCCATCGTTGCCGGCGCCACCACCAACAGCCGCGGCCTTGCCGGTGCCGGCATGGGTGTCGCCGCCGGCGGCGGCGAGATGGCGCAGCGCAGCATTCTCGCCTACCAGCGCACCGAAGAGTCGACCGCCGACCGCTCGGCCATCACCTATCTCAACGCCACCGGCCAGTCCGGCATGGGCATGCTGAAGACCTTCGCCCGCTTCCAGAACGCGCTGTCTCTGTCCGGCACGCAGGTCGATCCCTACCGGATCAGCCATCCCATGCCGCAGGAGCGCATCGCCAATCTCGAAGTGCTGGTCAAGCAAAGCCCCAATGTCGACAAGGTCGATCCGCCCGCGCTTCAGCAGCGGCACGACATGATGCGCATCAAGATCGCCGCCTATATGGGCGGCCAGGCCGCCGCGACGCGGCTGATGCGCAAGGCCCCGGGCAGCCTCCCATCGCGCTATGGCGAGGCGCAGATGGCCTATCTCTACGGCAATCTGGGTGCGGCACTCACCAAGACCAACGCCTTGATCAAGGAACAGCCGAAGAACCCCTATTTCCAGGAATTGCGCGGCGACATCCTGATGAAGGCCAACAAGCCGAAGGACGCGGCGGATGCCTATGCCAAGGCGGTCAGCCTCGATCCGGTGAAGTCGGGCCTGTTGCCCGTGTCCCTCGGCCAGGCGCTGATGGCCATCGGCACGCCCGATTCACTGAAGAAGGCGGTGGTGCAGATCAACAACGGTCTCGGGCGCGACAAGGAAAACACCGCCGGGTACCGCTATCTGGCCCAGGCCTATGGCGAACTCGGCAACATCCCGGCCGCGGAGCTCGCCACCGCCGAGGGTCATTTCTATTCCGGCGACTACAAGAATGCGAAAATCTTTGCCATGCGCGCGCAAAAGGACTTGAAGCGCGGTGAGCCCGGCTGGATTCGCGCGCAGGACATCATAAACTACAACCCTTCAGGCAAACTCAAGAAATGAACCTTCCGGTCGCTCGTAGCGACTAAGATAGACCGGAACCGGTAAGAGGATCAGACGATGAACAAGGCAATATTGCTAGGCACGACGGGAGTGGCGGCTGCTCTTGCCATGCTGGCTTTCGGGTTCGTCGCCGGCAGTCCGCAGGTGGCCAAGGCCGATACGGCGCAGATCGTGCAGGTAGCGTCCTCGGACACCAAGATCGACCGCGCCGAGGTCGAGGGCATCATCCGCGACTATCTGTTGAAGAACCCGGAAGTGCTCCTCGAAGTGCAGGACGCGCTGGAGGCCAAGCAGAAGGAAGAGCAGCGCATTGCCGCACTCGGCGTCATCAAGAACGCCAAGGATGAGATCTTCAACTCGACCTTCGACGGCGTCGTCGGCAATCCCAAGGGCAAGGTCACCATCGTCGAGTTCTACGATTACAATTGCGGCTTCTGCAAACGCGCCATCGAGGACATGCGGGCGCTGACCAAGTCCGATCCGGACCTGCGCTTCGTGCTCAAGGAATTCCCGATCCTCGGCCCGGATTCGCAGAAGGCCAGCGTCGTCTCGATGGCCTTCCACCTGATGAAGCCGGAAAAGTATGGCGAGTTCCACAATGCGCTGCTGGGCGGCCAGGGCCGCGCCACAGAGGCGGCGGCCATCAAGGTGGCGCTGTCGCTCGGCGCCGATGAGGCGGAGTTGCGCGAGAAGATGAAGGATCCGACCATCACCGAGGCTTTCTCCAAGACTTTCGACCTCGCCAACAAGCTGGCCATCACCGGAACGCCGTCCTACGTGGTGGGCAACGAGGTGGTGTTCGGCGCGCTTGGCCAGGAAGTGCTGGCCGAAAAGATCGAGGCGGCGAAAGCCGCTCTCTGATCTTGCGCGCGAGCCTATTTCTCACGGGCACATTTCGGCCTGTTGTGGACAGGGAAAGATCGCACTTGCGCTCTTTCCGCGGGCGACTATGCCCATTATAGAAGGCCCTGCGCGCCGGCTTGAGGCAGGTGCTGGGAAAAGGTCGGCATTTTTGAAAACGATTTTCGTCCTGAACGGTCCCAACCTGAACGCGCTCGGCAAGCGCGAGCCCGGCATCTATGGTGGCAAGACGCTTGCCGCGATCGCCGACGATTGCAAGCAGGCAGGCGCCGCACTTGGCCTCGAGATCGATTTTCGCCAGTCGAACCATGAGGGCGACCTCGTCGACTGGATCCAGGAGGCCGGCGACAAGGCCGCCGGCATCGTCATCAATCCGGGTGCCTACAGCCACACCTCGATCGCCATTCACGACGCCATCCGCGCTATTGCGCCGCTGCCCGTCGCCGAAGTTCACCTCTCCAACATCCACGCGCGGGAACCATTCCGCCACGTCTCCATGGTTGCGCCGGTCGCTGTCGGCATGATCTGCGGGTTCGGGCCGCTTGGCTACTCGCTGGCGCTGCAGGCGCTGGCGGCACGCCTATGACCGGCCAACAAACAGAAGGCTCGAAAATGTCGATAAAGAAGACCGGTGTTGACCAGCAACTGATCCGCGATCTGGCGGGCATACTGAACGACACCAACCTCACCGAGATCGAGGTCGAGCTCGGCGACCTGAAGGTGCGCGTGTCGCGCCAGGCGCCGGCCGCCGTCCACGCCATTGCAGCACCTCAAGCAGGCTATGCACCAGCAGCGCAGCCCGCGGTGAGCGCAGCTGCCGCACCAGCGGCAGCCGATCCGTCCAAGAACGCGGTCCCCTCGCCGATGGTCGGCACCGCCTATCTCGCCCCCTCGCCCGACGCCAAGGCCTTCATCGAGATCGGCCAGAACGTCAAGGAAGGCCAGACGCTGCTGATCATCGAGGCGATGAAGACAATGAACCAGATCCCGTCGCCCCGCGCCGGCATGGTGACGGCGATCCTGTTCGAGGACGGCCAGCCGGTCGAATACGGCATGCCGCTCGTCGTGATCGAGTAGAGCGGGCCGGATGTTCCAGAAGATCCTCATCGCCAATCGCGGCGAAATCGCGCTTCGGGTGCTGCGCGCCTGCAAGGAACTCGGTATCCAGACCGTGGTGGTGCATTCGACCGCCGATGCGGACGCCATGCATGTCAGGCTGGCCGACGAGAGCGTGTGCATCGGCCCGCCGCCGTCGCGCGACAGCTATCTCAACATCCACCAGATCGTCGCCGCCTGCGAGATCACCGGCGCCGACGCCGTGCATCCGGGCTACGGCTTCCTGTCGGAGAACGCCAAGTTCG
The DNA here is from genome assembly GCF_057784315.1 of Mesorhizobium sp. CNPSo 4684. Classification (NCBI taxonomy): domain Bacteria; kingdom Pseudomonadati; phylum Pseudomonadota; class Alphaproteobacteria; order Hyphomicrobiales; family Phyllobacteriaceae; genus Mesorhizobium; species Mesorhizobium sp. CNPSo 4684. Next base: position 39,756 of record NZ_JBWLUX010000051.1, read on the forward strand.
CCGACATCCTGGCCGCCCACAACATCACCTTCATCGGCCCGTCCGGCGACCATATCCGCATCATGGGCGACAAGATCGAGGCCAAGCGCACCGCAAAACGCCTCGGCATCCCGGTCGTGCCCGGCTCGGACGGCGCCGTCACCGATCAGAAGGAAGCCAAGCGCATTGCCGCCGAGATCGGCTATCCCGTGATCATCAAGGCATCGGCGGGCGGTGGCGGGCGCGGCATGAAAGTCGCTCTCACCGAGGCCGACCTTGAGATCGCCTTGCAGACAGCCTCCACGGAGGCGGGTGCGGCCTTCGGCGACGACGCCGTCTACATCGAAAAATACCTGCAAAAGCCGCGCCACATCGAGGTGCAGGTGTTCGGCGACGGCGCCGGCCGCGGCGTGCATTTCGGCGAGCGCGACTGTTCGCTGCAGCGCCGTCACCAGAAAGTCTGGGAAGAGGCGCCCTCGCCGGCCCTCAACGCCGAGGAGCGCGCCCGCATCGGCGGTATCTGCGCCAAGGCCATCGCCGACCTCGGCTATTCCGGCGCCGGTACCATCGAATTCCTCTACGAGAACGGCGAGTTCTACTTCATCGAGATGAACACGCGCCTGCAGGTCGAGCATCCGGTGACGGAAGCCATCACCGGCATCGATCTCGTGCACGAGCAGATCCGCGTCGCCTCAGGCGGCGGTCTTTCGGTGCGCCAGGAGGACATCAAGTTCAATGGCCACGCCATCGAATGCCGCATCAACGCCGAGGATCCGCGCACCTTCACGCCATCGCCCGGCACGATCACCCATTTCCACACGCCTGGCGGCCTCGGCATCCGCGTCGATTCCGGTGTCTATTCCGGCTACAAGATCCCTCCCTATTACGACAGCCTGATCGGCAAGCTGATCGTGCACGGACGCAACCGCGTCGAATGCATGATGCGGCTGCGCCGGGCGCTCGACGAGTTCGTCGTCGACGGCATCAAGACGACGCTGCCGCTGTTTCGCGACCTTGTCGGCAATGCCGACATCGCCAATGGTGACTACGACATCCACTGGCTGGAAAAGTATCTGGCCAAAGAGGAATAGCGCCCAAATTGCCGCTATGATGCAGCGATGACCCGCCCCTACGCGCCCGGCTATCGCATTCCGACCGACCTTTTGCTCAAGGCCTATGCCTCGGGCGTCTTCCCGATGGCCGAGAGCGCTTCGGACCCGGAAGTGTTCTGGGTACGGCCGGAGACGCGCGGCATCATCCCGCTCGAGGCGTTCCACACGCCGAAGAGCTTGAAGAAGACGATCCGCAAGCACCCGTTCGACATCCGCTTCGACTTCGATTTCGAGGCGACCATCGATGGCTGCGCCGAAAAGCGCGAGGAGCGCCGCTCGACCTGGATCAACGCGCCGATCCGCGAAGCTTATGTCGAGCTACACCGTCTCGGGCATTGCCATTCGGTCGAAGCATGGCGCGAAGAACGGCTGGTTGGCGGCCTCTATGGCGTGTCGCTGGGACGGGTGTTCTTCGGCGAAAGCATGTTCGCCAGGGAGACCGATGCGTCCAAGACCTGCCTTTATTATCTCGTCGAGCGGTTGAAGGCGCGCGGCTTCGCGCTGCTCGACACGCAGTTCACCACCGAACACCTCAAGCGTTTCGGCGCGGTCGACGTGCCGCGTGGCAAATACGAGAAGATGCTGGCCGACGCGCTGAAGGGCGAAGCCGTTTTCTATCCCTGAGCGGGAGACCGGACGTGCCCGGCCCACTCATCGACGGCTTGAGTGATCAGCTTTTCGCTGCGGTCTCCATCGGCGTCTGCGAGTGGAACATCATCTTCCAGCCGTTGACGCGGTGGACATAGCCGGTGCTGACAAGCGCCGCGTAGGGCTCGCCGTTTTCCCGTGTCGCATGAGCCTCATAAGTCAGCATGATAATGTCGCTGCCGGGCTCGATGATGCCCTTGAGGTCGATCTGCAGATCGCGCCAGCGGTTGGGTTTGGTCGCGGTCTTGGCGAGGTCGGCATTGTCCATCGCCTTCGCCATCTCAGGAAATGCCACCAGGCATTCTGTGTCGGCGTTGGCCGCGTAATAGGCCGAGTCGCCCGTCCAGAACCCCTTTTCAAGGTCGAGCAGTTCTTTCTTGCTGGCCGTGATCCGCTTGCTGTCTGACATCGCAAAATCCTCCAAGCGCATAAATGCGCGGTCGTTCATGGCCAAACGCGTGGTGGCCATGACGGTTCCGGAGGATCAGTTGGTGTCCGTCGCGTCAGGTTCTGCGGGATCTGGCTGTTCCACAGCCGGAGCAGCGGCGGGCTTCGGCTTGGAGGTATCGACTTTGGGCGTTTCGGCCTTGGCCGCGTCCGGCGGCGGCACATCCGACTTCTGCTTGCAGCCCTTCAGCCAGACGTCATAGACGGCATGCTCGACGGCATTGAGGCCGGGGCTTTCGGCGAACATCCAGCCGGTGAAGATACGGCGGATCTTGCGGTCGAGCGTGATCTCGTCGACCTCGACGAAGGAATCGGTCTTCGGTTCCTCGTTCTCCGGCCGCGAATAGCAGATGCGCGGCGTCACCTGCAAAGCGCCGAACTGCACCGTTTCGTCGATATAGACATCGAAGGTGATGATGCGGCCGGTGATCTTGTCGATGCCGGCGAATTCGGCGACCGGGTTGGTGATGCGTTCCGAGATTGCCGGCGCCGCGGCGGGCTCCTGGGCTGCCGCAAACGCTGTCGGGCACATGGCAACAGCGGCAACTGCCGTCAGTCCGGCCATCGATGTCAGGCTGAAAATGTTCATGCTGATATACCGGTGGTTTGGGCCTGGGTGATTCTGTCACGCCCAAGGCTATTCGCCGTTGTCATACCAACAAGCAGCTAAACGCCAATTGTGGCGACAAAAGACCGGCCGGTGGTCAAGAACCAGGCGTCCACGCATCATAGTCGCCCGTCACCTGCGGACGGTGCTGATTGGTGAGCACGGAACCCTTCGGGCGATAGGCGGCCGGCGTTCCCGTGAGGTTCGGCTCATGCGCCTTTTCCCATTCGCGCGGGCGATAATCGTCGCTCTGCGGCGCGACATCGACGCGATGATGGATCCAGCCGTGCCAGCCCGGGGGAATCGCCGAGGCTTCCGAATAGTTGGCGTAGATGACCCAGCGGCGGGTGCGGCCTTCCGAATCGACACCGCCTTCGTAGTAGACATTGCCGGTTGCATCCTGGCCGACCTTGGTGCCGTGGCGCCAGGTGTGGAAACGCGTTCCCAGCGTCTGGCTGTTCCACCAGGTGAAAAACTGCGTAAGGAAGGTTTTCATCAAAAATCCTCGCGGCGCGCGCGGCGGTGCCTGCTTCCCTGCTTATGGCGTCAGGTCATCGCGAAGGCAAGGGTTTTGCGGCGACTGCGGCACTGACGGCACACCGAAAGCATAAGCGTCGGTCGATCCATTTCGCAACTGCGAGCACCACGCTTGCCAAGCAGGCTGCGTCTTCCTAAAGCTCTTATCGCCCGGCGCTGGTCAACGCCGGCCGCGGGAGGTGAGGAATGGCCACAGCTGTCGTCAGGATCAGCGCGGAGACCATACGCGCCCGCAAGGGCGGCGTGCCGATCGTCTGTCTGACCGCCTACACCTATCCCGTCGCCCGCCTGCTTGACGATCATGTCGACCTTCTCTTGGTCGGCGACAGCGTTGCCATGGTGCTGCACGGCCACAAGACCACGCTCGGCGCCTCATTGGAGATGATGATCGCCCATGGCCAGGCCGTGATGCGCGGCTCGGCAAAGGCTTGCGTGGTGGTCGACATGCCGGCCGGCAGCTATGAGAAATCGGCCGCTCAAGCCGTTGCCTCGGCGCGCTGCATCGTTGAGGAAACCGGCTGCCAGGCGGTGAAGCTGGAAGGCGGCGTCGACGTGGCCGGTCAGATCGCGGCCATCGTCGCATCCGGCATTCCGGTGATGGGCCATATCGGCCTGCAGCCGCAATCGGTGGAAAAGGACGGCGGCTACAAGATCAAGGGCCGCACGCCGGAGAATGTCGCTGCCCTCATGCGCGACGCCGATGCGGTCGAAAAGGCCGGCGCGTTTTCGCTGGTTATCGAAGGTACCGTCGAGACTGTTGCCGCCGACCTGACCCGGCGCATCGCCATTCCGACCATCGGCATCGGCGCCAGCAGCGATTGCGACGGCCAGATCCTGGTCATCGACGACATGATCGGCCTGACCGTCGACCGGGTGCCGAAATTCGTCAAGGAATATGCCGATTTGCGCAGCGTGGTCGCCGATGCCGCCGCGCGCTATGCGGCAGAGGTGCGCAGTCGCGCCTTTCCCGGACCAGGCCACGTCTTTTCAGCCAAAACGGGCAAGGATAACGCATGAACCAGCCTGTCGTTGTCGACACTGTGCTTGCCCTTCGCGCCGCAATCCGCGACTGGCGGCGCGACGGCCTCAGCATTGCCATGGTGACGACCATGGGCGCGCTGCATGACGGCCATATCTCGCTGGTCAGGGCCGCGCTTTCGACGGCCGATCGCTGCATCGTCTCGATCTTCGTCAATCCTGCCCAGTTCGCGCCCACCGAAGACCTCGACAAGTATCCGCGCCAGCTGGCCCGCGATCTCGACCGGCTGACACAGGCCGGCGCCCATCTTGCCTTCACGCCGGCGGTTTCCGAAATGTACCCGGAGGGTTTCGCGACCAGGATTTCGGTCGGCGGCCCGTCTTCGGGGCTGGAATCGGATTTCAGGCCGACCTTCTTCGAGGGCGTCGCCACCGTCGTGGCCAAGTTGTTTCTCCAAGCCTTGCCCGACCGCGCCATCTTCGGCGAAAAGGACTATCAGCAGCTTTGCGTCGTCCGAAAACTCTGCCGCGATCTCGACCTGCCGGTGGACATTGTCGGGGCGCCGACCGTACGCGACGCGCATGGCCTCGCAATGTCGTCGCGCAATGCCTATCTCGGCGCCGCCGAGCTCGGTGTCGCACGCCAGCTCAATGTCATCCTGCGCCAGGCGGCGGCAGCGCTTGCAGCGGGCACCGACGAAAGCAGCGTGACCGCCAAGGCTGCCGCCGCGCTTATCGAGGCAGGCTTCGACCGCGTCGATTATGTCGCCGCGCGCGAGAGCCTGACCCTTGCCCCCTGGCGGCGCGCCAGCGACGGCCGCCTTCTCGCTGCGGCCTGGCTTGGCAGGACCAGGCTGATCGACAATGTGGAGGTTTCCTCATCTATTCCCTGAAAAAATTCCAAATCCGTTCAATTTGATTTGTATCGCAGCTTGGCTCGAGTGCCCGTAAACAGCGGTCTTTCAGGGTCATATCGACTGGTCTGATAGCGATAACACACCAAAACGTCGCTGTGAGATGTTTCACAGACGCGGCGTACCCGGCAATGTTGTGTTACCTCAGGCAGAGACAATGTGTGACCTGCCACTACGCTGCGATGCAAACGAGGCTCTATGTCTATCCAGCCCAACATCAACGGTCGCGCTCTGCCGCAGATTGTCGAGGCAATTTACGATTCGATTGCCGATGTCGGCCGTTGGCAGTCGACGCTTGAATCAATCTGCAAATTGGCACTTGGCCGGCTTGCCATGCTGGCGGTCGTCGACACATCAAGCAATTCGGCGCGGTTTTCGATATCCTGCGGCGATCCCGCCCTGCTCGAGCCGCTGCAGCGCGACTACGCCTGCGAAGTCCCGTTTTCCAAGGCGCTGCCGAAGATGGACATCGACATGCCGTTCACTGTCGATAGCGTCTATGCGCTGCAGGGCCCCGACGCGCGGCAGAAATGGATCGAAAGCCGCATCGTGCGCGAGTGGGTTGAACCCAACCGGCTCGACGATTTCTTCTGGGTGGCGCTGATGAAGCAGCCAGCGCGCACCGGCATGCTGATGGTGGTGACCGACAAGGACAGACCGCAGATTTCAGCCAGGGATCTCGACCTGATTTCCACACTCGCACCCCATGTCCGGCGTGCGGTGACCATCGGCGACCTGTTCGAGGCCGAGCGGCGCAAGGCTGACATCTTTCGCTCGATCATCGAGAGCCTCGACCATCCGGTGCTGATCGTCGCCGACGACATGCAGATCATCTTCGCCAATCCGGTAGCCGAAGCGCTGCTCGCGCAGAACACCTCCGTGTCCTCGGTGCGCGGCCAGCTGTCGTTCGCCTATGGCAATGCCAACGCCGCCATCGGCCGCGCCGTCCAACTCGGCACCCGCGACGAATTCGCGCTCGGGCCGTCAGGCATCAACATTCCCCTGGTCCGGTCCATGGTTCCGGCGGTGGCGCATGTCATGCCGCTGGCGCGACGCGACATTTCGGCCCGCATGTCGCAACGCGCCGCCGCCGCCATCTTCATCGCCGCCGCCGGCGCAGCACCCGTGCCGGCGCTGGAAGCGATCGCAGCGCTGTTCGGATTGACCGCGGCGGAAAAGCGCGTTGCCGGCCATGTCTTCGCCGGCCGGACCCGGCGCGAAATCGCGGCTGCCAGCGGCGTCTCTGACGGCACCATCAAATCACAGCTGGCGACGATCTTCGACAAGACCGCCACCGGCGACCAGCGAGAATTGCAGCTCCTGATGCGGGAATTGACGCCGCCGCTGCGCCCGGCCTGACACGCGCCGTCAGCTATCTATCTCAGTGGCTTCTCAAAGATCAGCGCTGGCAATCCTGAGCCGCCGCCGCAATCGGCAGTGCTGCCGGCTGGCACAAACCCTTTCGCCCGATAAAAGGCAATGGCCGGCTTGTTGGCCTCTTCCACCTCGACGCGCAAGGTATTTGCCTCGGGAAAGCTGGCCTCCACCTCGTCCAGCAAGGCCTGGCCGATACCTTGCCGCTGGCAGGCGGGCAGGACATAGAGCTGGTTCAACAGCACGGTCTTCGCATCCGTCGTAGCGGCGGCGAAAGCCATGCCGCCGATGCGCTTGCCGTCGTCGGCGACCAGGAATTCTGAATTCGGCCTTATCAGCCGCGCCTTGAGCGAGGCGATTGAATGCCAGTCGTCGGTGATTTCTCTCACCCGCTCAGTGCCGTAGATAGCGTCGTAGGTCGCATGCCAGGTTTCGACCAGCAGCGCGCGGATGGCGGCAAGGTCGCGCTCGCTGGCGGTGCGGACGAACATGGCCCTATTCGATGCCGAGCTTGGCCTTGACCAGATCGTTGACCGCCTGCGGGTTGGCCTTGCCGCCGGTGGCCTTCATCACCTGGCCGACGAACCAGCCGGCCATGGTCGGCTTGGCGCGCGCCTGTTCGGCCTTGTCTGGGTTGGCGGCGATGACCTCGTCGACCGCCTTCTCGATGGCGCCGGTATCGGTAACCTGCTTCATGCCGCGGCTTTCGACCAGCTGGCGCGGATCGCCGCCCTCGTTCCAGACGATCTCGAACAGATCCTTGGCGATCTTGCCGGAGATGGTGCCTTCCTTGATCAGGTCGATGACGGCACCGAGCTGCTCCGGTGTGACAGGAGCATTTTCAATGTCCTTGCCGGCTTTGTTGAGCTGGCCGAGCAGATCGTTGATGACCCAGTTGGCGGCAAGCTTGCCGTCGCGGCCGCTGGCCACCTGCTCGAAATAATCGGCGATCGGCTTTTCCGACACCAGGATCGAGGCGTCGTAGGTCGATAGCCCGAGCGAAGAGACCAGCCGTGCCTTCTTGTCGTCGGGCAGTTCCGGCAGTCCTTTGGCCAAAGCATCGACATAGGCCTGGTCGAATTCCAGCGGCAAAAGATCGGGGTCGGGGAAATAGCGGTAGTCATGCGCCTCTTCCTTCGAACGCATGGAGCGCGTCTCGCCCTTGGCCGCATCGTACAGCCGCGTTTCCTGCTCGATCTTGCCGCCGTCCTCCAGGATAGCGATCTGGCGGCGCGCCTCATAGTCGATGGCCTGGCCGATGAAGCGGATCGAGTTCATGTTCTTGATCTCGCAGCGCGTTCCGAACTCGCCACCGGGCCGGCGTACCGAGACGTTGACGTCGGCGCGCATAGAGCCTTCGTCCATGTTGCCGTCGCAGGTGCCGAGATAGCGCATGATGGTGCGCAACTTGGTGACATAGGCCTTGGCCTCGTCACCGGAACGCAGGTCAGGCTTGGAGACGATCTCCATCAGCGCCACGCCCGAACGGTTGAGGTCGACATAGGACATGGTCGCATGCTGGTCGTGCATCGACTTGCCGGCATCCTGCTCGAGGTGCAGGCGCTCGATGCCGACCTCGATATCCTCGAATTCGCCCTGGCGGTCGGGGCCGACAGAAACGATCACCGTGCCCTCGCCGACGATAGGCTGCTTGAACTGCGAGATCTGATAGCCCTGCGGCAGATCCGGATAGAAATAGTTCTTCCGGTCGAAAACCGACTTGTGGTTGATCTGCGCCTTCAGCCCGAGACCGGTGCGGATCGCCTGCTTGACGCATTCCTCGTTGATCACCGGCAGCATGCCCGGCATGGCCGCATCGACCAGGCTGACATTGCCGTTGGGGGCCGCACCGAAAGCGGTCGAAGCGCCGGAAAACAATTTTGCTTCGGAGATGACCTGCGCGTGCACTTCGAGACCAATGATGATTTCCCAATCGCCGGTGGCGCCGGGGATCAGGCGCTTGGCGTCGGGCGTGCGGGTGTCGATGAGGGTCATGGTGGCCTGCGTACCTAGAATTCTCGGATATGCATGAGACGCATATTTGGATGTGAAACTTCGCTAGTGCAAACCGCCAAAAGAGACAAGGCCAAAGCCGCAGTCTGGCCTTTTCCGCCACTTTCGCCTACAGGACGCCCATCCCAATGGAGAGTGGATGTCCACTTACGCTCAGTCCCGGTAAGGCCCTGACCTCGTAGCGAGGCAGGGCAAGAAGACCTGAAACCCCGTGCCGTGAAGCTTCGCGGCGGCGGAATTTTTCGTTTTCCCGGGAATTTCTCCAATGGATATTTCGCGCAGCGCATGACCCCGAAAATCGGAGTCGATTTTCGGAAAGGGATCATGCGCCAAGTGATAAGTGCCACAGCGTCCTTTGCGCGTCCACGAGGACGCGCGGCGCTGTGGGGACAGCGCATCCTGCACCTGCTCGCACAGGGCGGGCGCATCGAAGTCGAAAAGAACGACAAGAAACGCATTGCCAACGTCAAATGCATGACGCGCGACGGCTGGCACTATCCAGGCGTCGATCTCGATCTGTTTCGAAAACTGAGGCGAAGGAAGGCGGTTTCGTCTTGCAATGGCGGCCCCTACCGCATCACAAGGCGCGGACTGCAACTCGTCCGCTCCGAACTCGACAACCGATAGAGTAAAATACCGCCGGCCGGTCTTCCGGTCGGCGGATTCTTCGTCGAGTCAAGCCGTTGCGATATAGGCCCGGATCTCTTCAGCCTCGCGCTCGACATCCTCGATGCGGCGCTTGACCACGTCGCCGATCGACACGATGCCGTCGAGCATCCCGTCCTTTTCCACCGGCAGATGGCGGAACCGGCCTTTGGTCATGATCTCCATCACCTCGTTGACCGTGTGGTTCTCGTTGCAGATCTTCACTTTCGGCGTCATCGCCGAGCGCACTGCGATGTCAAGTGCGGCAGCGCCTTCCTTGGCAAGCACCCGCACGATGTCGCGCTCGGAAAGGATACCGACGATCTTGCGATCGCCATTGGTGATGACCAGTGCACCGATCTTGTGGTCGACCAGGATTCGAATGGCTTCGCTCAGCTTTTCATTCGGCCCGAGCGTGAACACGTCATGGCCTTTTTTCTCGAGAATTGCCTTAACCGTCATGGCGTCCTCCTCCTGCTGCTTGCCTAGCCAGCTCCCGCCCTGGCCGGCTTCACATAAGAGTGAACATCGTGCGCCGTGATCGGTTCCTTTTCAAGTGCGCCAGTGGGGTGCTTAGTCGGGAGTGCTCTGGTCCTCGGGGATTTCCCATTCAGGCGCCTGCCAGCGCCGGTCGAACCAGCGCAGTCCGAAGAAACCGGCGACAAGCCCGCCAATATGCGCCTCCCAGGCGATCTGGCCGGGCACGCCGAGCCCGAGACCATAGAGGCCGGTGACGAGATTGATGATCATCCAGGCGCCGAGAAAATTGACGACGCCGCGCATCCGCAGAACGATTGCGATCGGCAGCACGGGACCGGCAAAGGCAGCCCTGCCGGACGAGCGGTCGGTACGGAACCCGAAACGCGCCGCAGCACCCATCATGCCCGATATCGCTCCGGAAGCGCCGACCAGTGGCGCTTCGCCATATGGATGGACCGCCCAGAACAGCACCACCGCGGCCAAGCCGGTAACGGCGAAAAACAACGCGAACCAAAGCCAGCCGAGACGGTTGGCCAGCGGCGAGCCGAAGGCGGCCAGCGCAACCATGTTGATGGCAATGTGGGCAAGGCCGCCATGCATGAAGGCATAGGTGAAAGGACGGCTGAAGAGGAACCCGTCGAAGCCGTATTGGCCGGTGTAGAGGACGGGAATGAAGGCCCCGTCGGTGAGCAATGTTATCTGCTGGTCCTCGGTCAGCACATATTGCTGCAGCAGGAAGACGGCCACGCAGATGCCGATTATCGCCTGCACCACCGGCGGCAGGTTGAACACCGGCTCGCGGCGCGGCGGCGGCGGCTCTTCGGTCTGTTCGGTCTCGGCGGGGCTTGTCGGTTCGCTCATTCACTTGGGTCCGGGATTTGTTCCGCGAGCTTTAGAGCAAGGATGCTTCGGTTGAAACTGCCCTGCATCCTCTGACACCTCGCATGACGCTTTCCGTCAGGTGATGACAGCACAGATCGCGCTGTCCCCGATGCCAGGGAGGCGGCAGATCTTCTCACCTTGGCCTCGACGGGTTTAGACTGAAAAAAATCGTTGGCCCTGTCGGCTGGGCCCGCGCTCCGCCGTCCTTGATGAAAGCGACGCAATCGGGAGGAGAAAATGCCAGAAAAAATCCTCGTGCTCATCGGCACGAAAAAAGGCGCCTTCATCGCCGAGAGCGATGGCAAGCGCGGGTCGTGGAAGCTGCGCGGTCCGTTCTGCGAGCACTGGCCGATGAACCATGTCGTCGGCGACCCCGAGACCGGCGCGATCTACGGCGCCGGCGGCAACGAATGGTTCGGTCCGGCGGTCTGGAAGTCGGACGACCTTGGCCAGACCTGGACGCATTCCAGCGAGGGCTTGGCCTATGCGGCTGGCGACGAACCGATCAAGGCGGTATGGAGCCTCGCCAAGCGCAACGGCAGCCTCTATGCCGGCGTGCAGCCGGCCGGCCTGTTTCGCTCCGACGACGGAGGGGCCACGTGGAGCCACATCGAGGGCCTGCAGCATCACCCGAGCCGCAAGGACTGGAACCCAGGTGGCGCGGGCCTCATCCTCCATTCCATCGTCACGCACCCCGCAGACGAGGAGCAGATCTGGGTAGGCATCTCGTCCGCAGGCGTGTTCTACACTTGGGACGGCGGCAAGACGTGGGAGCCGCGCAACCGTGGCACCCGCGCCGACTTCCTGCCCGAAGGACAAAACTATCCAGAATTCGGCCAGTGCGTACACTGTCTGGTGATGGCGCCCGGCAAGCCCGACCGGCTCTACCAGCAGAACCATTGCGGCATGTACCGCTCCGACGATGGCGGCAAGAACTGGCAGAGCATCGAGAAGGGCCTTCCCTCGACCTTCGGTTTTCCCGCGGCCACGCATCCGCGCGACGCCGACACGCTCTTCCTTCTGCCGCTCAACGGCGACAGCGCCGGCCGCTACGTGCCGGACGCGAAGGCGGCGGTCTGGAAGACGGAGGATGCGGGAGCCACATGGCTCGACGAGCGCAAGGGTCTGCCGCAGGAGAACTGCTATACGGGCGTGTTGCGGCAGGCTATGGCGACCGACAGCCTCGAGCCGGCCGGAGTCTATTTCGGCACCAGCGGCGGCTCGCTCTTTGCGAGTGCCAACGAAGGCGAAAACTGGTCGGAGATCGCTCAGCATCTGCCAACGATTCTGTCCGTCGAGACGATGGTGGTGGGCGAGTAGGACAAATGTCGAACAACTCCGCCCGCAGTGTGCACCATGTCATCGCGCGGCTCCCGGGCGTGCTCATCGACCTGTTTCCTGGCGCGCCGCGCCGGGTCGAACTGCCGGCCTCGACTGTGAAGGAAATGATCGACGGGTTGGACGCGCTCTGGCCCGGCATGCGCGACCGGATGTGCGATTCCCGCCCTGCCATCCGCCGCCATATGAACGTTTTCGTCGATGGCGAGAAGGCAACCCTGGAAACCCGGCTCGCGCCCGGCACCGAGGTTTTTATCCTAACGGCAATCAGCGGCGGTTAGGCCAGGGAACAGGTAGCCCACCCTCCCGACGATATCCCCGGCCGCAAGCGAGGGAGAAGGGATCAGTTGGAGGATCCAGTTGGTGGCGGCGCGTTCATCGCTCGCCGACGGCAGGAAGCTTGGCGTCGAGACCCTCGACGGTTTTCGAAGCGCGCGAATCACCGGGCGCGAATCAAAAAGAAGCCGTCCAAGGTTTCCCTTGAACGGCCGGTCGAGCCCCTGCTCCCCCTAAAACTCTTGACTGAAGTGCTGCCGATCGTCGCGAAACGACCGCTTCTGGAGTGGTTTTGCTGTGCCATGGCGGCCTCGCGCGCGCAACGTAAACCACTTGTTAACCTTAACGTCCCCGACCCGTGAACAAGTGTTAACGACGCTGGCACGCATCCTGCGAGGCACCGCATGTAGGTCATCGGAGAGCGCCCTTTCTGTTCACCGATGGGACACCAAAAGACAGATCGCGCGGAGCCGCATAGCATGAACCAGAACGGATCAATCACGCTGTTCCAATATTGGAACCGGCTGCGTGATGGGCGCCCTGCCCCGAAGCGATCGGAAGTCGAACCCGCCGACATCAAGGCGCTTTTGGCCGATACATTCATCCTGGAAAGGGACACGCGCGGCGAAGCGGTGTTCCGGCTTGCCGGCACCAGGCTTTGCGCCGGCTATGGCCGCGAACTCAAGGGCTTTTCCTTCCCGTCGCTGTGGCGCGAAAAGGACCAGCGGCTGGTGTCGCGGCTCATTCACGGCGTCTTCGAGCAGAAATCCGTGGTGCTCATCACCTATGAGGGGTTCAGCCGCAACGGCCGTTCGAACCGTTTCGAACTGCTTGCCCTGCCGCTCGACGGCGGTGTCGAGAACCCGCGCTGCCTCGGCGTCGTCAGCGCCGTCGAAAAGCCGTTCTGGCTGGGCGCAGATCCGATCACCGACGCCTTGATCGACGCCATCCGTGTGATCGATCCCGACAAGGAACCGATGTTCCTGAAAAACCGGCCGGAAATATCCGTTCCTTCGCTGGCTCCTGCCGAGCTCGAAGCGCCGGAGACCATCTCGGCGCTCGGTCGGTCGCGACGCATCCGCCACCTCGTCGTGTTCGAGGGAGGGCGTGGTGAATAGTGCATGTCGCCTGAATCCGATCAAACGCGAGGCGCTTTAGGCTCAAATCCAAGCCCCGACCTTAAGTATCGGTAGCCCGCTTTTCCCCTTTGTTAACCTGATTTGCTGTAGCGTTTCGGCGTGAAGTTCCACGCACGACGCGGGAATGCCAACGGGGTGTAGGCAGTCATGAGGTCAGCGGCGGTCGAATATGCGCCGTCCCGCGCCGAAAGGCGTAACTTTCAGCGCGTCCGGGTCAAGATCTACGGGCGCTTCATGCTGGAAGACCGCACCGAACACCCATGCCAGGTGGTCGACATGTCGCCGGGCAATGTCGCGCTGCGCACCGAGCGCGTCGGCATGCCGGGCGAAAAAGTCATTGCCTATATCGATCATATCGGCCGCATCGAGGGCGTGGTGACGCGCACCTCGCAGGACGGCTTTGCCATGACCGTCATTGCCTCGGACCGCAAGAAGGACAAGCTTGCCGCGCAGCTGACCTGGCTTGCCAACAAGCATGAGCTCGACCTGCCGGAAGATCGTCGCCACGAACGCGTGGCGCCGCGCAACCCGACCAGCGTGCTGCAGCTCACCGACGGGCGCCAGTATCAGTGCCGCATTATCGACCTGTCCCTGTCGGGCGCGGCGGTCGAGATCGACGTCAAGCCGGCGATCGGCATCCAGGTGATGCTTGGAACCATGCGCGGCCAGGTGGTGCGTCATTTCGAGGACGGCGTCGCCATAGAATTCGCTGTCATCCAGCGCCCGGAAACTCTCGATTCCGAGTTCAACGCCCCGCGCGCCTGAACGATCGGCAAACACGCAGTAAAAAACGAACCGGCCCTTCGCGGCCGGTTTTTTGTTGCCCGGCATCCCGCCTCGGCACGCAAGCATGCGGGACCGCCGCCAACGCCTGAAATCCACGCCTGCGGCCTGCGACCGCATTGCAAAAGCTCCGACTTTTGCGCCCGTGTCTGAACGATTTTATATTAAAATAGATCAAATTTTACGCTTATTCTATTGGGGTTTTACTCAATGTCTACTTCGGGTTTTTGCGTGAAATAAATCGACCTGTGTCATTGTCTCCTCAAACGGGGAGACTGACCAAATGGCGAAGACGTGGGGCAAGCTGTTGCTCTTGGCAATAGCGATGCAGCTTTCCGCTTGGGGAATGGCGCAAGCAGCGGGACCGGCCTACATGCACACTGGCGGCCGCACCACACAGCCCGTTGGCCATTACGAATTCTGTCAGAAGCTGCCGCAGGAATGCGCGCAGCGGACGCCCAAGCAGGCGCCGGTAGAGCTGACCCGCAAGCTGTGGTCGTCGATCGTCAGCATCAACAATTCGGTCAACACCCGGATCGTGCCGCGCACCGACATGGAAATGTGGGGCAAGGAAGAGGTCTGGTCCTATCCCGACAGCGGCTTCGGCGACTGCGAGGACTATGCGCTGGAGAAGCGCCGCGAATTGATGGCGCTCGGCGTTCCGGCCGGCAACCTGCTGATGACCGTAGCGCGCCAGCCGAACGGCGACGGCCATGCGGTGCTGACCGTGCGCACCAGCCTCGGCGAGTTCATCCTCGACAATCTGGAGTCCAAGGTGCTGTCCTGGACCGACACCGACTACACCTATCTGAAGCGCCAGTCCGACACGAATTCCGGCGTATGGGTGACGATCAATGACGGCCGCGCCGACGCGGTTGCCAGCGTCCGCTAGGACGCGGAAACGATAAAACGCGTCCGCTAAAAAGGCAGCGCAAACAAGAGATCCGCCCGCTCAGGGCGTAACGAGAAAACCCGGTCGAGTCCCCACCCTCCC
>NZ_JBWLUX010000052.1:0-30697 GCF_057784315.1 Mesorhizobium sp. CNPSo 4684
GCGGCGCGGCCGCCGAAACTGGCGACGCCCGCCGCCGTGTTGCCGGCGCTGCCGCCGGAGGCCTCGATCGCCGGGCCCATGCGGCTGTAGAGCAGCTCGGCGCGCCTGGTGTCGATGAGGTTCATCGCACCCTTGATGATGCCGTTGGTTTCGAGAAAAGCGTCGTCGCACTGGGCGATGATGTCGACAATGGCATTGCCGATGCAAAGCACGTCATAATCCGGCATCAAAATCTCCGCCCGGGACCTCTCGGCTATCTGGCATGCCGGTCAGGCGCGGGTCTGGCCAGTAGGAATGGACTTTTCGCTTCCCAATCCACTCGCCACCTGCCCTCACGGGGCGGCGAGTCCTGCCTCGCGACGCAATTCGTCGGCTCTGTCAGTCCTCTCCCAGGTGAACTCAGGCTCTTCACGGCCGAAATGCCCGTATGTCGCTGTCTTGCGGTATATCGGGCGTAAGAGATCAAGCATCTTGATAATGCCCTTTGGTCTGAGGTCGAACAGCTCAAGAATGAGTTGCTCGATCCTTTTTTCCTGAATTCTCGCCGTCCCGAATGTATTGACCATGACGGAAACCGGACTGGCCACGCCGATCGCGTAAGCAATCTGCACCTCGCAGATATCCGCAAGTCCCGCAGCGACGATGTTCTTCGCGACATAACGAGCCGCATAGGCAGCCGAGCGGTCAACCTTGGACGGGTCCTTGCCCGAAAAAGCCCCGCCACCGTGACGCCCCATCCCGCCGTAGGTATCAACGATGATCTTGCGTCCAGTGAGGCCGCAGTCGCCGCGTGGCCCTCCGACTACGAACCGCCCCGTTGGGTTGACCAGAATTCGGATGCCTTCAGTGTCCAGGTGGGACGGTAGGACCGGCCTTATGATCTCCTCAATCACGCCCTCGCGGACCGTCTCTTGGGATACCTGCTCATCGTGTTGTGTCGACACGACGATGGTGTCCAATGCGATGGGGCGCAAGCCTTCATAGCGCACCGAAACTTGCGATTTCATGTCAGGACGCAACCAGCTGAGTTCTCCAGCCTTTCGCACATCCGCCTGTCTTCTTGTCAGGCAGTGGGCGAGTTGGATCGGCAAGGGCATCAGAGCATCGGTCTCGCGGCATGCGTAGCCGAACATGAGGCCCTGATCTCCCGCTCCTTGGTCGAGATCCTGCCCTCTGCCCTCGTCAACGCCCTGGCTGATGTCGGGCGACTGCTCAGTGATGGCCACAACCACGGAGCACCGCCGGCCGTCAAAACCGATGGCCTCATCATCGTATCCGATATCGAGAATCGTATTGCGGGCAACTTGGCTGTAATCGACCCTTGCATTGCTGGTAATTTCGCCAGCGAGAACGACCGTCCCTGTCTTCACCAAGGCTTCACATGTCTTCACCAACGTTTCGCAAGCAACGCGCGCTTTCGGGTCGAAGCGGAGCAACGCATCGAGGATGGCATCCGAGATGTTATCGGCCAACTTGTCCGGGTGGCCCGCGCCAACCGACTCGGAAGAGAACACGAACTGCCTAGCCATGAAATGCCTCGTTTCGGGTGTTAAAGTTGTCGGGGCGCTTTGCTTCAGCTGCCTTGCCTGTCGGTGATACCCGGCACCTTGAACGCAGTGCACAGGTCGGCAACGTCTCTTCGCACGCGGGCATGGAGACCTTCGTCGTCTGGCCGCCGGAGGACGCAGTCAATGAAGCCAGCGATCTGCACCATTTCGCCCTCGCGCATGCCCATGGACGTTACCGCGGGTGTCCCCAACCGAATTCCGCTTGTGAGCGCCGGATGCCGCCGGTCGCCCGGCACCAAATTGAAGTTCGTGATGATGCCGGCCTTTGCCAGTCGCTCGGCATAGGCCTTTCCGGACAATGGTCGCTCCCGAAGATCGAGGATCAGCATGTGATTGTCAGTCCCGCCCGTGACCAGGTCATGACCTCGCTCCATGAGCCCCTGGGCCAGGGACTTGGCATTCTTGACGATCTGTTGACCGTAGCTACGGAAGGACGGGTTCGCGGCTTCCTGCAAAGCGACAGCTAGCGCAGCGATAACATTCATATGAGGCCCACCTTGCAGTTGAGGGAAGACCGCCCGATCTATCTGCATGGCGAGATTGTGTTTGCTCTTTGGGTGATAGAGCGCCTGATAGCGATCTTCATTTCTTGACAGAATGAAGCCCCCGCGGGGCCCCCGTATTGACTTGTGAGACGTGCTGCTCACGACGTCGCAATATGCTACGGGATTGGGATGCGCTCCTGCGGCAATCAGGCCACTGATGTGCGCGATGTCAGCTACGAGATAGGACTCCGCCTCGGAAGCGATTTCGGCCATCGTGGCGTAGTCAAAGACACGCGGGTAAGCAGTTCCGCCGACCCAAATGAGTTTCGGCCGTTCCCGCTTGGCCGTCTCGCGCAAGCGGTCATAGTCGATGTGCCGGGACTCTTCGTCAAGCCCATAGGGCACGCGTTTATAATCAATGCCGGAGAAGTTGACCGCCCATCCATGAGTCAGATGCCCGCCACTGGGGAGAGGCAAGCCCATCACTTTGTCTCCTGGGCTCAACAGTGCACGATAGACAGCTTGGTTCGCCGGCGAGCCGGAATAAGGCTGGACGTTAGCGTGTTCGCTGCCAAATAGCGCCTTCAGGCGTTCGATCGCGAGCCTCTCAAGCTCATCGACGATCTCGTTTCCCTCGTAATAGCGGGCACCTGGGTACCCCTCGGCGTACTTGTTGGTGAAAATCGAGCCGGTCGCTTCCAGCACGGCCGAAGAGGCAAAATTCTCCGAAGCGATCAGTTTGAGCGTCGTCCGCTCCTGTCGCTCCTGTCTCAGAAGCAGTTCGTGAACGCGGCCATCAACCGCGGCCAACCGAGACGGCACACATCTGTCGGGTAAGGCGGTGCGGTCGGCGGAATTGTCCATCGAGGGATTGCGCTCCAACTGGATTGAACTATTTCACGATCAGGCAGGCAGTCCCTTAGACCGCTCGCTTTGCATCGCTTCGAGTCGCTGTAGGTCTCGTTCATGACAGCCGTCGGCGTTGGGCAGGAGATCGACCAGAAACTGAACCAGCCCACTGTCCTTGCCTCGCCTTTTCAGGTGGTATGAGCGCCATGGGTGTTGTTCGTCGCTGCAAAGAAACTCGGCTCTGGCGAGTAGCCGGACATGGTGCACAACCCGCTCGCGGCGCAGACCTAGAATTTCAGCCAGTTCACCGACAGTTAGGTCCGCATGCGCGCAAAGCCCCAGTATTCGAAGGCGATCAAGATGCGCTGCCGTGCGAAGGCGACTGACAAGTGTCATCATTGGTAAGCATCACGTCATATAGAAAAATTGGGCACTCATCCTTCGGACCCTGTCATTGGCGTTCTCCGCATCGTGCATGCTCCCGAAAGGCCATGTCGGTTTCGACCTGCCCGACTTTACATGTCTCGGCAAGCGTACCATTCACAGCGGTTTGGAGTTGCTAAGAGTCTATGAATTTCTTTGAAAGATCTGTTGCAACGCCTCGATGCGATTTGGCGACGTGCTGATCATGCGGCGACCAGGGCAACAGGTCGCCAAGTCGGCAAATGCTTAATATGAGAAATGATGCGGGTGGTAAGCGTCAACCGCCATCATTGCGATCGCCGTCTGAGCTTTCAGTCGTCTTTGGTCGACCCTGACCCGCCATCTGATCGCGGCCGCCGCCAGCCGTTGTCGGCTTTCTTCCCGAAGAGCCTCTTTATCTTCTCAAGATTTAGGCTGGTCCAAGCGGCGGCGTGAACACCAAGAGCTGGCGTTTCCTTTTAGGGTTGCCTGAAACCCTTCAGCACAAATCTGACTATTTGGTCGACCTGTCGTATTTTCAGTGGGTGTTGCACGGTAGGGCCTCGGCGCTTCGCCGAGTGCGGCAGGAAGCGCAGGAGGCATGACAGAAGGCCGGAGCAAGTACGAGCGCGCGGGCCGTTCACGCTATTCGAAAGAAACTGTTCTCCCGAAGGGATCGTCATCATCGATACGGCGGTTGGGAGGCTCGGCCGGCGGAAAGAGGACGAGGCACTGAAGTGGCCAGAAGGCAGACGGATAACCACTGACCTTGCCCCCAATCTCTATCCAGTTTTGAGTTCGTATCCAGCGTTGGATTTGCCCTGTCGGCACCGGCGCGGAGCTGATCATCGTGCGCAGCGCTGTCTGATGTCCGCAGGGCGAACCGCGCAGCGGATGGCAGCTCGAGCCCGCATTTGGGTGGGGCGCAGACTGGCTATGCCCTTTGCGGATTTTCTCGCAGCCGGGACGCTTCGAGGTTGAAGCCTGGCCGGCAATGCGCCTGGGTCCGGCGTAGACGCGCCATCGATGGGTCAGGGATGGAATTGAGACCCCAGGTGCAGATCCAACCGCCTTAAGACCCTTCAAGAGCGCCATGTGCGGCCGAGCTAGCGCTGAACTCGAGAGCCAGGATGCTGCCAGTCCAGATCCTCTATCACCACACCAGGTGAGGAAGTCCCCGTCCGTGCGTAATGGAGCGGGACCTCGGCTTCTGCCGTCGCCGCGCCGCGGATCTTTGACCCTGACCGCGCATAGCACCGAACAACGTCGTAGCGGCACACGCTTTTCTGGCGGTGCGATGCTCGTGATGCGTGTCCAAAACCTGACAGTAACATGTCAGATTCACTACGCCGGCCATCTTGGACATTGTGGTTTTTCGACGCGCATCATGTGCTTCTCCCCCGCTGAGCGCGTTGGCACGGCCTTTGCTCATTGAGATGCGGGAACATTGCGTGAGGGCTGCTTCGTCTCGCGCATAGCGTCGCGCAGCCTGTGGCAATAGCTTTGGAGAGCAACATGTCTTGCAGATAGAGCCCCGGTCGGCGGCCTGGCCGCCTCGGCAGCCCCTCACGAACTTGCAGCCTTGGCATCGAAGCATCTTGCGTTGTGCCGACCATGTGGCCGCCATGCACCATCTGGTGTGGATGCAGCAGAAATACAGGACTGCAAAGTTGAGGTCTAGTTGCACCCATGAACACGCTCTACCGGGAGAGAAGGGCGCACCAAATTCGACGCGTGCGGCTGACAGAGAGGGTCCGAGTCTGATCCATTCGATCGCGCTCGACCGCGCAGGCGAAATGAACAAGCTTTGGATGGCCCGGGCTGTCGGAATTCCGACCTTGTTCGTAGTCGACCGGGACCGCCGGCGCAACTTGGACTCCCAGAACGGGGCATACCCCAAAATTGTAGGTTTCGAGTGCCGCGGGACTGGCGGCGCAGAGCTGGATATGCATGTTTAACGAAGATCCACGTGAGAAGTACAATCTGGTCGGCCGTCGGTTCACCGATGTGATCGCGGCTATCGATGAAATCGGAACATCGTTTCCGGACAGAATCGCGATTACGCATGGCGCGGCGGAACTCACCTATGGTGAGCTGCGCGTCATGTCGGCCAGCATCGCGAGCACTCTACGAGAGCGCTGCGCGGTGGGAGCGATCGTGGGCTATTGGGGTGAACGAGATCCCAGTTGGGCGGCTATAGTAATCGCAATCCTGAAGGGCGGCTCGACATACTTGCCGCTCGATCCATCTTTACCCGCCTCACGCACTTCATTCATTCTCGAGCAGAGTGGATGCACTCTGATTATCGGGAAAGAGCGACCGGAAGCCCTGGTTCAACAAAACAGCCATGGCAATCGAGAATTCATGGCGATGCAGACCGCGTTAATAGGGGACAGTGCCGCTTCCGTGATGCCCTCTTCGGCTGAACGCGGCCTGGCTTACATCTTGTTTACGTCCGGTTCGACGGGTTGGCCAAAAGGTGTGATGGTCGAGCGCGCTGGACTAAACAACCATTTGACGGCCAAGATCGATGCGCTCGAGCTGACCGAAAAGGACTGCATCGCTCAAACTGCTTCGCATTGCTTTGACATCTCGCTGTGGCAGCTCCTGGCGGGGCTATGCGTTGGAAGCCGCGTCGCGATTATCGACGATGCGACGCTTAGATCTCCGATCGCTCTTCTCAAGGCGCTCGGGGAACAGGGTGTCACAATTGTTCAATTCGTCCCATCGGTGCTCGCCATATTTGTTGAGTATCTGCAGACACTCCCGATCGACGAGCGGCCCCTCAGTGCCTTGCGCATGATCTCAACGGTCGGCGAGCCGCTGACGCCTGCCTTGGCGCGCGCGTGGTTGGCACTGTATCCCCAAGTCCCAATTCTCAATCACTATGGCCCGACAGAATGTGCTGACGGGGTTACACACCATGTGGTTTCTATCCCGCCTGGTACAGCTGACACCTACGTACCGATCGGTCGGCCGATCTCCAATCTTGAAGTCTATGTCGCCGATGGATGGCGGCTGTGCAGGACGGGCGAAGTCGGCGAGATCTGTGTTAGCGGAGTGGGTGTCGCTGCTGGCTATATCAATGATTGCGCCCGTACCAAAGATGCCTTTTTTCCAAATCCGTTCTCCAGCCATCCATCCCATCGGCGCCTCTATAAAACTGGTGATCTCGGACGCTTCGGAGCTGACGGGCTGCTGGAATGTCTTGGCAGACGAGACCGTCAGGTCAAGATCCGGGGGCACCGGGTCGAGCTTGGAGAGATCGAGTCTCGGCTCTGCGCCCATCCTTCGGTCAGTAGCGCCGTCGCGGTAGCACCCCTCAATAAAGGCGTGAAGCTTACAGCAAGAGACATAACCAAGGCCGACGGAGGCAACAGGCCAAGACGGATAGTGGCCTACGTGTCGGCCTCTCCCGAAGTCTTGGAAAGTGAACTCCGAGGCTTTGTTGCCGAAATGCTTCCTGCCTACATGGTCCCGAACCGAATCATTCATGTCGATCGCATTCCAATTACCAGAAACGGGAAAGTCGACTTTGCAGCTTTGCCGGACGCCACAACTATTCGCCCTCAGCTGCTGAATTCCTTCGAGGAACCAAAGACGGAGCTCGAAACCAAGCTGCGAGATATCTGGTCCAGCGTTCTTCGCATGAAAGGTATCGGCGTGAACGACCGGTTCATGGACCTTGGTGGCGATTCGCTGCGGGCGATGCTTGTATTAGCCCAGCTGCAGAGGCAGTTCGGGGCGAAGATGGATTTCAGGCTGGTGCTAAATGGGACCGTCAGGTCGCTGGCAGCATCGCTATCAAGCCGATCGGAAACGACGCACAACGTGCCTCCCGCAGGCCAGAAGCGCGGTCAGTCAACGCTGACACGGGTGCAGGAACACCTGTGGTTCCTCTGGCAGCTCGATCCGGACGCGAAGAACTACATCATTCAAGGTGGCCTGCGCATACGAGGCGCGATCGATCCCACTGCTTTCAATCAAGCTTGGATCGATGTCGTCGGGGCCCACGACGCGCTCTCGGCTCGCTTCAGCGACGACGATGGGCCGGTCCAGATTTTTGATAATCCGGACCCCGCCAACTTAGAATTGGTTCACGCCGATCACCTCACGCCACAGGAGGCTGAGGCGCTTGTGGCGGAGATGCGGCAGACCGAGCTCAATGACGCCTTTGATCTCAGCCGGGGCCGTTTGTTTCGCGCGCGCATGATCCGCTTTGCCCCAGATGACCATCTAATACTGATAACCGCGCACGAAATCATTATAGATGCCTGGTCAATCTCGATCCTGCTCAGAGACCTGCGAACGAGATACTCCAGTGCTGCCCCGTTTCCCCCACAGCATCGTGTGTCACTCTCAGCCTATGCGCACTGGGAAGCTGTACACGTTACACCGGAATCGCTGGTTGACCAGCAGCGCTATTGGCGTGGGCAGATTGGCGACAATCCGCCCGCGCTTTTGCTAGCGAGCGATCGACCCCGGCCGAAAGGAAATTCCTACCGCGGGGCCTCGCATGCGGTTCCGCTTGGCGAAGAACTGTCGGATCAAGTGAGGCGTTTTGCTCATCGGCACCGGTGCACCACATCCACGATGCTGTTGGCATGCTTTAAGCTGCTGTTGCGGATGTATAGCGGTCAGGACGATGTCATTGTCGGTATACCGCACGTCGTGCGCGACCAAACAGGCACCGAGGAGATCGTTGGTTTCTTCCTCAATATGCTGCCAATCCGAACCTCGATCGATGTCAACAAGTCCTTTGTGGCTCACGTGACGCGTGTGCAAACCCTTGTCAGCGATGCCATTGCGAATTCGGCCTATCCTTTCAGTTGGATGGTGAGGGACGCCCGATTGTACCGCGAAGCTGGTCGATCTCCGATCTTCCAGGTCATGTTCAATATGTACTCCGAATCCCAGGAGCCGCCGGCCGAACGCAATTTTGATCTGACGTTTCGCGAGTATGACACAGGTTATGTAAAGTTCGACCTTACCCTATATGCGCAAGACCAGGGCGATGAGATCGCGCTGCAACTGGCATATGCTGAAGACATTTTTTCAAGCGAGCTGATCGCTCGCATGGCCGCCAACCTTCGCCAGCTTATCGCTGCCTGTGTCGATAGCCCTGCTGAGCCGATAGTCGCCCTGAACTGCCTGTGCCCCTCGGAGGTCGCCATGCTGGACGCGCTCAAGGGCCCCGAGCAGGTATATGAAAACGAGCCTTCGCTCGTGGAGGCCTTCGATCACGTCAGCGCAAAGAACGACCGGGTGGCGTATTTCGGCGAGTTCGGAGAAGTCACATTCGGCCAACTGCGCGAACGCATGGCGGCGATCCAGTCCGCTCTGCGTACCTGCGAGGTGGGGCAGGGCGACATGGTCGCCATGCTGATCGATCGGTCACCAGATGTGGCCGCTACGACTTTGGCCATCCGCGCCATGCAGGCGACTGTCGTGCCTATATCGCCAGATTACCCGAAGGAACGGATCAGCCACATCATCAGAGATAGCGGTGCCAAGCTCCTGATTCACGCGAGCGCGGATGAAGAGATCGATTTCGGCGTCCCGTCCGTCAGCGTGTCCTCCCTGCAGGCCAGATCCTGCCCCACTCGGGCGTCGCACTGCGAGGTGGAGCGGCCTGATAAGGAGGCAGCGAGCCTGATCTACACTTCATCCTCCACGGGCAAAGCGAAAGGCGTTCTCATACCTGAGGCGGCAATACTCAATCGACTGAACTGGATGTGGCGATGCTTTCCGTTTGATGACGCCGAGGTGGCCGTCGTTCAGAAGTCGGGGGCACTTGTTGCAGCAGCATGGGAGTATTTTGGAGGTCTCCTGAGGGGCATCCCGACGCTGATCCTGACCGACGAATATTTGCTCGACCCCGGCCTCTTGTTGAGCGCCTTGACGAAGCATCGCGTGACTCGATTGTTCGCCTCCCCGCCCATTCTGTCCGGTCTGATCGCTTCCCAAAAGCGACATGCGCAGGCGACCAGCTTGCGCCTGGTCACAAGCAGTGCTGAACCAATGCCGCCATCGCTTCCTTCTCGTTGGCGAGAATGCTTTCCGGATGTGCCGTTATGGAATTTTTATGGCGCAACGGAATGCGCGTCTAATGCGGCAGTCTATGCAACATCGGGGACCGACGATGGCTCTAGAGTTGTGCCTGTCGGGCGCCCAATCGACAATGTGAAAATCTATGTGCTCAATGCAAAGCTTGAGCGGGTTCCCGTCGGGGTAGCAGGCGAACTGTGCGTCGCGGGACGCTGCCTAAGCACCGGGTACTGGCGGGACCGCAAGCGAACGAAGCAAAGTTTCGTGGCCAATCCATACGATGACGGCCAGTACGGCCTACTTTATCGCAGTGGCGATGTCGCTCGCGTCACAGCCGAAGGTCTTCTGGAGATTTGCGGTCGATCGGACAACCAAATCAAGCTCCGTGGTTTCCGAATCGAGTTGGAGGAAATCGAAACCGCCCTTGAAGCGCATCCTGGAATTGCCAGGGCCACGGCAGTCGTTCGGGGAGCGGACGAAAATCGCCGACTTGTGGCCATCGTGGTCCTAACCGACGACAGCCTTACCTCACGAGATATGGTGAATCACCTACGGCAGGAATTGCCATCTTACATGATACCATCCGAGTTTCGCATCGTGGACCACATGCCACTCACGGCGAGCGGGAAGATAGATCGTTCCCGTCTCTCATCTGTCCGGTCGCGCGAGCTTCGGGGTGTGCAATCCCCTGAGCCGCGCACGCAACGGGAGCGACTTCTCGCCGGGATCTGGCAGGAATTGTTGAGCGTCAAATCCATCGGGATCGATGACAGTTTCTTTGATATTGGTGGAAACTCTCTTCTGAGCGTGCGCTGCGTTACCTTAGCCCGTAAAGCCGGGCTGAGCTTGACCGTCGCCCAACTGTATAGAACACCGACCGTTCGGGAATTGGCCAAGGAGATCGCATCAGCCACGACGATCTCTCCCTATGAGCTCCCCGCTGGACCGATGCGAGTGACTCCTGCCGTCTCCTCTTGGAACAGTCTTCTCGGGCTGGGCGAGCACTTCAACATAGGCGACCTCTTTTTCCTGCCCGCCGGTCTTTTGAATCTATCAATCCTCGAAGGCGCCCTTGCTCATGTCATTGGTCGACACGAAGGACTGAGACTTCGAATAGTCCAAACCGAGAGCGGCCTATCCCAGTCAATCGGACCGGTACCCAATCCCCTCGTGGAAGAAATAGATCTGGTCGGCATGACCACGGCAGAACAGCTGACGATCATCGAAGGCGCCTGCGCAGCGCGTCAAACCAGCTTTCGCTTTGATGGCGAGACCCTTCTTGTCAGGCTTTCAGCCTTCCGGACATCAGAGCGCGGCGATTACTATCTGCTTGTTTTGATGCATCACTTCGTGGTGGACGGGACTGGGTACCGACTGTTCCTAAATGCACTGGAAACGGCCTACAATACGCTGGCCGCAGGCGGGACCATTGCGGATCAAGAGACGACGTCTCTCTCTCACTGGCTAGAGCGATTGGGCCATTACGCAGATAGCGAAGCACCAACCGAACTCGAATATTGGGAGGGGATTCGACATGATCTGCTCGATCTGCAAGTGAGCGATAGCGGATCGGGCACAGCGGAATTTTTGGATGAAACTGCCAGAAGGCTCCATTATGCACGGTTGGAGGGATTGTTAAATGAAGAATATTGCAGGCCATTTTGGCAGGATCAGGCCAAATATTGCGTAACGCTCGCCGAGGAGGAGACGGCCAGACTTCTCAATGTCTCGGCGACGTCTGCACAATGCGAAGATTTTGATATAGTCCTTTCGGCCCTGTCAGGGGCATTTGGCCGCGCATTCGGGAATTACTCGCTCTGGATCGACAGCCTCACATCGACCAGAGGTGAATTGTTCGACGACATCGATCCATCTCAGATCATCGGATTTGTCGGCGAACTGGTTCCCCTTCCCTTATATCTGACAGGGAAGGACACCCCTCAGAATCGCGCTCGTTCGATATATCGGCAGCGCAACGCACTGCCGCGCCGGGGGATCGGTTTTCGGGCGATGAAGTTCTTGAACCGGGATCCGGCAGTGCGCAAGCGTATCGACCAATTGCCGTTGCCTAGAATCGGAGTGAACTATCGGGCACGACTGCAACACCATTATCGACGGCGTCTGTTAGACAGAGATCCGCACTCGCTTTGGATCGGCGAAAATATGAAACAATCCGCCATGAACTACCTCTTCTGGTTCAATGTCGGATACGAAGCCGGCGAGCTGCAGATTGAAGTGCGATACGATCCAAGACAGGTTGACTATGGAACGACCCGCAACCTGTGCACAATCTTGCACCAGGAACTGCTCCAGATAATCAACACATCTGCAGTAGCCGGCCGTTCAACCGACCATAAGCCGGTGCGGGGTGATGAACAGGGCAATCGGAAGCATGGCAGCACCGGAAAAGCGCATTGATCTGTCGGACGAAAAACTTTCCCGCCTCATCGTCCGACTCGCCATTCCTTCAATTATTGGCTTGTCGATCAATGCGCTGCAGCAGTTCGTCAACGCGATCTTTGTAGGTACCCTCGGGGCCCAGGCTATTGCCGCCGTCAGCATGACTTTTCCGATAGTTGTCCTCCTCTTGGCAATCGGACAGGGTATCGGCGTTGGCACGGCGTCATTCGTGTCTAGTAATCTTGGCGCTGGCAACTCGCTTGAGGCGAACCGAGGCGCGAGCTTGGCACTCGCTCTCGCGATTCCGATCGGATTGGCGCTTACTGTCGGTCTGCTCCTGAGTCTGCGCCAGCTTCTCGCTTTGCTGGGCACCAGTGCGACAATCATGCCGGCCGCACTCGAGTACGCATCGACGCTGCTGTTCGGCTACACTCTCATGCTGCTGAACGTGGTCAATGGGTTCATCGTAAGGGCCGAGGGCAATACACGATTCAGCATGTGGACCATGATCACGGCTTTCGCGCTGAATGCCGTGCTCGACCCTATCTTCATTTTTTCGCTCGGTCTGGGCGTTCGAGGAGCAGCGCTCGCGACGCTGTTGTCCCAGATCGCCGCTATCAGCCTCTACATGGCATATTTCCTGAAGAAGCGTGGGGTTGTCCGTGTGGGAACTTCTTACGTTAGCTTTAGGATGGGCCGCATCAAACAGATCGCGGCCGTTGGAGCGCCGGCAACCATCACCAGTATTTTGTCTGCCGTTGCATTCATGCTCTTCTACCGCGCGGCCGCACCATTTGGTGACGCTTCAGTTGCCGCTGTGGGAATAGCCACGCGATTGTCAACGATCGGGGCGCTCCCAATTATAGGCTTCTGCGTCGGCTCCCAGGCGGTGCTTGGTTTCGGTTGGGGAGCACAAGATTTCGCCCGGGTTGAGAAGGCCGCCAAGTTCATGCTTTCCATAGCCGTCGCATTTTCAGTCAGCTTTTCCGCCGTGGTCCTGATTTTTGCTCGACCAGTGGTTTCGCTTTTCAGCGATAACGTGGATGTAATCGATATCGCCGCCTCTGCCTGTGTTGTTTTTCACCTTTTCTTCGGCCTCTTTGGCGTTCAGTACGTTACGATCACACTGCTTCAGTCATTGGGGAGAGTGCGGCTTAGCGCCGTCGTTTCCCTGGCTAGGCAAGGCTATCTTTTCATACCTGCCATACTGCTGTTTCCAGCTATCTGGGGCTTTGACGGGCTGCTGGCTAGCCAGGCGGTTGCCGAGTTGCTGGCGGGGCTGATTGCTCTGTTTGTAATTCGCGGTCAGATCGGCGTTCTGAAGAATGCCCTCGCTGAGCTGGAGGATCGGGTCGAGGCTAAAGGGCTGACATGAAGAGCGATCATATCGGTTCTGCCCCAAATGGTGGTTGAAGAACCAGATCCAGTACAAAACCGGTCCGTGCGGGCACACGAATGGTCACTCCGTCAACAAGGCGAGGACAAAGGTCGGGAGTTGGTCGCAGTGCGCCCCCACAGGGCAATGGGTCGTGGTCGAGAAAGCGAGGACATCTGGATACGTTGCTCCCCCCAAATGTTGCTGTGCAAACCTGTCGAGCAACGAATGTCGGCAGTGTGCCGGTGATGGCCGAAGAAGAGAGTGCAATCGCCACCGCGGCCGAGAGCAGAAGACGTGAATTCTCGCTCGGGCGCGCCTGCGCCAGAGCGGCATTGTCCAAGCTCGGCGTTCCTCCTTGCGCAATCGCAAGGGGACCTGACCGTGAGCCGCTTTGGCCACCTGGTGTGGTTGGCAGCATAACACATTGTGCTGGATTCTATGCTGCGGCCGTCGCTCGCCATGAAGACTGCGCTGCGCTTGGAATCGATGCAGAAGTCGACGAGGAGTTGCCATCTGGCGTATTGGAGCTCGTCTCGGTTGACGAGGAACGGTATTGGCTGGCCAACGCATCCGGCCGCCTCAATTGGGGCCGATTGCTTTTCAGTGCCAAGGAAAGCATCTTCAAGGCATGGTTCCCGCTCACACGTGAATGGCTGGGCTTCGAGGATGCCGTGGTCGCTATCATGCCCGACGAAGGCAAATTTCGTGCTCGCCTCCCTCACACATTCCGGCCGGCCAGAGATCATGCATGGGAGCTTCGCGGCCGGTTCGTCATTGCCAATGGACTGATCCTCACTGCCGTCTTCGTTCCGGCGCTCGATCCGCTGTTGCGTTTTCCAGCCGTCGGACGCAAGCAAGAGCTGCCAGATACGTCCAGATTTGAGGGGTGAATTCCGAAGCCGGACGGTTCTGCTGGGGAACTGCTCCCAGGCCGATCACCGCAGTCTATCTGTCCGCTACATTTCTGATAAACCAGTCATAGGTTTTGGCAACCCCAACCTCGATGGAGGTTTTAGGGCGCCACCCCATCGATAGAAGTTTTTCGCTGGATATAAGCTTTCTCGGCGTTCCGTCCGGCTTGGATACATCAAGTTCTATATCCCCTCGGAAGCCAACAACATCGCAAACGACTCGTGCAATTTCAAGAATAGTGATGTCGCTGCCAAAACCTACGTTAATATGTTCTGCCTCAGAGTAATGTTTAAGCAGGAAAATCAAGGCGTCGGCACAATCTTCGCTGTACAAGAACTCCCGACGCGGCGTTCCGCTTCCCCACACACACATCCGGTCTAGGTTTTTGACCTTTGCATCGTGCGCTTTGCGTATCAATGCAGGCAGAACATGTCCTAAGCTGAGATCGAAGTTATCGCGAGGACCATAAAGGTTCGTCGGCATGGCAGAGATGAAGTCCACGCCATATTGCATGCGGTAGGCCTGACACAACTTGATGCCGGCGATCTTTGCGATCGCGTACCATTCATTCGTCGGCTCAAGCGGACCAGTCAGTAGCGCATCTTCTTTGATAGGTTGCGAAGCGTACTTCGGGTAAATGCAACTCGACCCCAGAAAAACAAGCTTCTCAACGCCATTTCGAAACGAGGCGTCGATGACATTGGCCTCCATTATCAGGTTCTGGTAGATGAAATCGGCGGGCATAGTCGAGTTTGCTAGGATACCGCCAACCCTCGCCGCGGCCATTACGACGGCGTCCGGTTTTTCTTTTGACAGAAATTGCAGAACGGCCTCTTGCCGCGTTAGATCAAGGGTTTGTCTATCCGCAACAATGACGTCGCAATCTTCTGAAGCAAGCGACTGTACTATGGCGCTGCCGACCATACCTCGGTGTCCTGCAACCCAAACTCGTTTCCCGCTCAGCGAGTACATCAAATCCGACCCTCATAGTGTGACGTGCGGTTCATTAACTTCAGATCTTCCCTGGCCATTTCGCGGACAAGCTCCCTTACGCTCGTCTCGTGTCTCCAGCCCAAGACCTGCTGGGCTTTGGTCGGATCGCCTAGGAGAAAATCTACCTCCGTCGGTCTGAAATAACGCGGATCCACCGCCACGATGCATTTGCCTGTGGCGACATCAATACCTCGTTCTTCGATGCCTTCTCCCAGCCATTCAATCGTCATTCCGACTTCGTCAAATGCCCATTCCACAAACGTGCGGACAGATGTTGTCACGCCCGTGGCCAGGACATAGTCGTCAGGGCTATCTTGCTGACACATCATCCACATGCCGCGCACATACTCGCGGGCATGGCCCCAATCACGTTGAGCGTCGAGATTGCCGAGGTAAAGCACTTCCTGTTTGCCGAGGCTGATTGCTGCCGCGGCCCGCGTAATCTTGCGCGTGACAAATGTTTCACCACGAAGTGGGCTTTCGTGATTGAAAAGAATACCGTTGGATGCGTGGATGCCGTAAGCCTCTCTATAATTTACGACAGTCCAGTATGCGTAGAGTTTAGCAGCAGCGTAAGGTGAGCGTGGGTAGAACGGTGTTTTTTCGTTCTGGGGGACCTGTTGAACCAACCCATATAACTCTGAAGATGACGCCTGGTAAAACCGCGTCCGATTGCTCAATCCAAGAATTCGGATAGCTTCCAGCATGCGCAATGTACCTAGCGCATCCGCGTTGGCGGTGTATTCAGGGGTCTCGAAGCTTACCTGGACGTGGCTTTGCGCGGCAAGGTTGTAGATTTCATCCGGTTGGGCTTGCTGAATAATGCGCAGCAAATTGGTTGCATCTGTCATATCTCCATAGTGGAGAAAAAGTCTGGCCTCAGGATCGTGCGGATCCTGATAAATGTGCTCAATTCGTCCGGTGTTGAATGATGATGAACGACGCTTTATGCCGTGAACTATGTAGCCTTTGTCCAACAGCAGTTCCGCAAGGTATGCCCCATCCTGTCCCGTTATGCCCGTTATCAAAGCTATTTTTTGGTTTGCCACCTTCGAAATCTCCGATGTGTTTGCTTGGCGCGAGGCGTTTGGGTGACTGCCCGGGTTCTCCTGCGAGATCATCCCTCGTTGGCGCAGATCATCAGACGGCGCCAGCGGTACGCCATGCGTAATGGGAGTGCCGCCACACTGTCGCGCTTGGTGCGTTTTTGACGTCGGCAGCGGGACATAAGGCCTATAACTTGGGCCCGCATCCCGTGGAGCGCACCTAATGGCCCCATGCCGGTTCCTTGCATTCGCTGAATGGCCGCCATGACGCGTCTCGGCCGGGACCAGAGTTTTGACTGTTTTCTATCAAAATAAGACGTCTTGGGTCCTTCAGATCGAACTCGATTACCCGGGGTACGAAAAGGCGCGCATATCGGCTAAAGGCGCT
This sequence comes from Mesorhizobium sp. CNPSo 4684, assembly GCF_057784315.1. Taxonomy (NCBI): domain Bacteria; kingdom Pseudomonadati; phylum Pseudomonadota; class Alphaproteobacteria; order Hyphomicrobiales; family Phyllobacteriaceae; genus Mesorhizobium; species Mesorhizobium sp. CNPSo 4684. The sequence goes on from NZ_JBWLUX010000052.1 coordinate 16,470, forward strand.
GGTCGGGGGAAAACGAATGACGGTGTCGCAGCGCCCGAGAAGATACATCTCAACGAGGGCGGAAATTCCGCCGTCAACGCCTTGTGCTGCGGTGTGTAAAGGGCCCGCCTGGTCGGATCGGAAACGCTTGGGGACGGTGAGAAGATCGGGGAACCTGGCCGACACCTGATCCAAGACCTGCTCGCTGTCCGTGCACAAGAACACCCTGACAGGCCTTGAGTGCGGTAACGCTTTAGCCTCATCAATCGCAGTGCACACTTGGCGAACGGCGAACTCCGGATCGCCCCAGTAAGGGGCATGGTCCATTATGTCTTCACCGTTACCATGCCGAATATGAACTCCGATTATGCTGTGTCCCTCAAAACGCTCCTGATAGATCGCGTCTATGCGTGATTGAATTTCAGGCCGGAGCTTGACACTCTGGAACACCTGCCGCTCGGCATCCTCATCGCAACGCCACATCAAACAAGCGTCACACACGACCGTGTTCGCTTCGACATCGTGCTCAGCCTTGAAGAGATCGCTTAATTCCTCGCGCTCTTGGAAAATCTTCTCATCTGGACGGTAAACGCAGTCGAGCGATGACCTATTCCACGACGCTGGGAAGAATGGTCCCGGGAAGGAAAAATCATTGATCCGGTCGTCGCAAACAACCGATACGCCAGCGATGTCTTTGATCGGCTGGAAGAACACCGGAAAGGCATTTGTGAAGGGTCGATCGAGATAGCAGGATCCGCGCCAGTCGATGACTAGCGTCCGCCCCGACCGCCGAGCGTAGTGCCAGGCCGCCGCAAGCGACCACAGACAGTCACCGAAACCCGTACGCCTGCGAGAGACGACAAACCGGCGCTTCTTCAATCCGCTAACCTGCATTCTTGATAGTCTCGTTTCAGAGAAGGAAACGAAGTTGCATCTGGTGATTTCGATCACTCGACCGCGACGTCGGACACCGTTGTGGGTCCCGTAACACTGCGGCGTGGAGCAGAAGAGCTCCCGCAGCACTGCCCGCCCTTATCGCGCCGCTCGCAGATGTTGACGACGATGCACTCGCTTCCGGTCAAATTTAGCGTGTTCTAATGGGCCTAGGCGGAATTTGTAAAATTGATTGTGTGTATGGGTTTTATCCATGTGGTGGATACCATCGTAAATGCCTTCGACGACGGGCTAACCCTGCATTCCCGCGACTTGCTCCAAGTCACGATACATTCACGGTTTGGATAAAAATGATCCAAACAATCAATTTTACCGGCCGCGCGGAGAGCTATTAGAAGATGCTGAATTAGTCAGATTGCACCGGCCCCAAGGTCGGGGCGGTGCCAGGAGCACGCATATGCAGGTCCGGTGGACACAGTGCTGGGAGAGCGAGTTAGAACTCTCCGACCACACAGAGCTTTGTGAGTTTTTTCGAGCGACCTATGGGCCAACGGGTGCCTTTAACGCAAAACCATTTGAGAATGGTCACAGCTGGGCCGGAGCACGGCCCGAGCTGCGTATCGTCGGCTACGACTCGCGCGGTGTGGCGGCTCACATTGGAGTATTACGCCGTTTTATCAAAGTTGGAGAGACCGACCTATTGGTGGGCGAATTAGGACTGTGGGGAGTCCGCCCAGACCTGGAAGGGCGTGGACTCGCTCATTCGATGCTGGCGTTGGTCCCTCCACTTCGGCAGCTTGGCGTTCCATTTCTGTTCGGCACTGTGCGGCACGCTCTCTTCAAGCGTGTTGCTAGGCTCTGCCAAGACGGTCTGGCGACCATCCTTCCGGACGTTCGCGTCCGCTCCACCCTCGCAGATGTGTACCTCGACCTGCCCCCAACGCGGTTAGAGGAGCAACTCGTTGTTGTTTTTCCGATCGGACGTCCAATGAGCGAGTGGCCCTCCGGAACGTTCATTGACAGGAATGGTCCAGAGCTGTGAAACAACCGGATTGCAAATGCGAAGTGTCGGCTTTCTCCGACGGCGGCACCGAAGATCGTAGCGTTTACCTGACGTTCGACGATGGCCCAAATCCGCTCTCCACTCCTGGGGTTCTGGATCTGCTGGCGAAACACCGTGTGTCGGCGACTTTCTTTGTCATTGGTGCTTACGCGAAAGACCGACCGGAACTCATCCGACGTATGGTTGCCGAAGGGCACGAGGTCGCTAACCACACGATGACTCATTTGGACCTGTCTACATGCGGTCTCGGTGAAATAGAACGCGAAATACTTGAGGCCAACAGTGCAATCCGGATGGCATGCCCCCACGCCTCGGTGCGACACATGCGAGCGCCATTTGGAGCCTGGACAGAAGAAGTACTTGCTGTCTCGACCAAGGCCGAAATGGCGCCCGTGCACTGGTCGGTGGACCCTCGCGACTGGTCTCGCCCCGGGGTCGATGCCATTGTCGATTCAGTCTTGGCATCGGTCCGCCCCGGCGCGATTGTACTTCTGCACGACGGATGCCCTCCCGGCGAGTCGAAGCCGGGCACTCATGCCAGCCTACGCGATCAGACGGTCGAGGCGCTATCTCGTATAATCCCAGCGTTGCAGCTTCGCGGATTTTCAATCCGCTCGCTTGCTCAGCATCATTAACGAACGGTATTCCATGGATCTGCTCGGCACCACCAGCAGTGTGGCCATTGCTTTATATGCGCTGCTCTCGACTGCTTACAAAGGCATGCAAGCCATTTATGCGTTGCCACCGAACTTGTCATCTGCGCCTGGGAGTGCCGCCGCTTCCGACATGCTGCCGAGCGTGGATGTCATTGTGCCGAGCTACAATGAGGAGCCGCGGACGCTTTGTGCTTGCTTGGCCTCCATTGCGGATCAAGATTATAAGGGAGAAGTGCGGGTCTATGTAGTCGATGACGGTTCTGCCAATCGGGATGCCGTCGTATCCGTGCAGGCGCATTATGCGCATAACCCGAAGTTTCACTTCATTTTACTGCCAAAGAACGTCGGAAAGCGTAAAGCGCAGATTGCCGCGATACGGCGTTCGTCGGGAGATTTGGTGCTCAACGTGGACTCGGATACCACAATCGCGTCCGACGTCGTTTCCAGACTTGTCCTGAAGATGAAGGATCCCGCGATAGGCGCGGCAATGGGTCAGCTCGTGGCTAGCAATCGGAGCGACACTTGGCTGACACGATTGATCGATATGGAGTATTGGCTTGCTTGCAACGAGGAGCGTGCGGCGCAGGCTCGCTTCGGCGCTGTAATGTGTTGCTGTGGCCCCTGTGCCATGTACCGCCGGTCCGCGCTCCTTTTGCTGCTCGATCAATACGAGACGCAATTCTTTAGGGGCAAGCCAAGCGACTTCGGCGAGGATCGCCATCTCACGATCCTTATGCTGAAGGCAGGCTTTCAAACGGAGTACGTCCCCGACGCCATCGCGGCCACCGTCGTTCCAAATAGGCTAAAACCGTATCTGCGCCAACAACTGCGCTGGGCAAGGAGCACGTTCCGGGACACCCTGCTTGGGCTGCGTCTACTATCTGGTCTCGATCGCTATCTGACGCTGGACGTGATCGGACAGAACCTTGGTCCGCTACTTCTCGCCCTCTCGGTGCTGACGGGACTCGCACAATTGGCACTGACCGCCACGGTTCCCTGGTCGACAATCCTCATGATTGGATCCATGACCGCGATACGCTGCAGCGTATCGGCCCTGCGAGCGGGCCAACTTCGATTTCTCGCGTTCTCGCTGCACACACTCATCAACATCTTTCTCTTACTTCCCTTGAAAGCCTATGCCTTGTGTACATTGAGCAACAGCGATTGGTTGTCGCGCGGATCCGCGGCCAGCGTAGCCGATAGTGATGAGAAACTGAACGTCCTTCAAACGCAAAGGCTGGCGGTGCCTCAGGGCCCTCGAAGTGACGGGTGATACTTGCGTTACTCTAGATGGACGAGCTTGAGTCGGGGCATGAATCTACTGCATCAGAAGTCGACCGCGGATGGTCGGTCCCGGTGCGGTCCCAATCCGCTCGAGCAGGAGAGCGACGGGCATATAGACGCAGGACATTCTCCAGCTGACTGTGTTTCAGTCCCGGCGATTAATCTTGCGGGGGTAAGAAAGTCATATGGCGGCAGGTTCGTTGTCGACGGGCTGTCGTTCACGGTTGCGGCCGGGGAGTGCTTCGGTCTGCTGGGGCCGAACGGGGCGGGGAAAAGCACCATCGTGCGTATGGTCCTCGGCATGACACCGCCTCACGCAGGCAGCATCGCTGTGCTCGGAGTACCTATGCCAGAAAGGGCTCGCCTGGCACGCAGCGGCATCGGCGTGGTTGCGCAGTTCGACAACCTTGATCTGGAATTCACGGTGCGCGAGAACCTGATGGTGTTCGGTCGTTACTTCGGCATGAGCACGCGCGAGATCGAAGCAGTCATCCCATCTCTGCTCGATTTCGCGCGCCTCGAGAGCAAAGCGAACTCGCGCGTTGCGGATCTGTCTGGCGGCATGAAGCGGCGCCTGACGCTTGCGCGTGCACTCATCAATGACCCACAGCTCCTGATACTGGACGAGCCGACTACTGGTCTCGACACGCACGCGCGCCACTTGATCTGGGAACGGTTACGGCACCTGCTGGCACGCGGCAAAACGATTCTCCTGACGACCCATTTCATGGATGAGGCAGAGCGGCTGTGCGATCGGTTGTGCATCCTTGAAGAAGGGCGCAAGATTATTGAAGGTCGACCTCATGTGCTGATTGAGGAGCAGATCGGCTGTCAGGTAGTTGAGATATACGGGGGTAACCCGCGTGAGCTGAGCACGCTGGTCAGGCCGTATGTTCGGCGCTTGGAGGTGAGCGGAGAGACCCTCTTCTGCTATGCGACCAATCCGGATCAGGTCCGCGCACAACTTCGCGAGCGGCCCGGCCTGCGGCTTCTAGAGCGGCCGCCCAATCTTGAGGATGTCTTTTTGCGGCTCACTGGTCGGGAAATGAGGGATTAGACGGATGTGGGAACGTTATGCGACGGCTCTGCCCGCCAATGGGTGGAACTGGATTGCGGTATGGCGTCGCAATTATCTGGCGTGGAAGAAGGTTGCACTTGCTTCAATTCTCGGCAGCCTTGCCGATCCAATGATCTACTTCTTTGGACTGGGCACCGGCTTCGGAATAATGGTAGGGCATGTTGAGGGTACATCGTACATCGCCTTTCTGGCAGCGGGCATGGTCGCCGCAAGCGCGATGACTGCGTCGACCTTCGAAACGCTTTATGCGGTCTACGGTCGTATGGGCGGAACCTGGGAAGCGATCCTGTGTACACAACTTTCTCTTGGCGATATCGTTCTAGGTGAATTGGCGTGGGCAGCCACCAAGGCCCTTGTGGCCGGTATAGGAATTACTGTTGTTGCTGCGATGCTAGGCTATGCGCAATGGGCGTCCGTCCTCTGTGCCTTGCCATTCATCGCGCTTACGGGCTTTGCCTTCGCGAGCTTAGCCATGATTGTCACGGCCCTTGCACCCAGCTACGACTATTTCATATTCTACCAGACCCTTGTCGTCACCCCGATGCTGTTCTTGTCCGGCGCACTCTTTCCGCTCACGCAACAACCCGACTCAATTCAGCGGCTGTCGCGTTTCTTGCCGCTGTCACATTCCATCGACCTCATTCGTCCGACGCTGCTTGGACGCTCGGTTGAAAGCGTCGGCCTGCACATCGGCGCGCTTTGCATCTACATAGTAATCCCGTTCATCCTGTCGCTGGGTCTGCTTCATAGGCGGCTGATGCGCTGACCAACGCTCGCATATCCGACCTGTATCGTCTGGATAGGTATTCCGAAGCATCTAGGCTATAGATCTTGATGGTCCGGAAAATCCCCGCGTCACTTCCAAAGGATGTAGCGGCGTCAAAGCGCCGACCGGCATCAAGCGCATTTGCCGGCGATGCGGTCTCGGCATAGGGTGCTGCATACCGGTGACGAACCCGATGTCCCGGCCTGGGTGCAACGACATTGTCTCTGAGCTTAGGGCGACCGTGAGACTTCCGTGCAGCACCCAAACAAGCCCATGGTATCGCCGCTATGCACCGGGCCACGAATGTCGCCTGGCTTCCACGCGACGTTCGGATTGGGCCACTCCAGCCAAATGCAGCATTTCATCCCCTTAAAATGAGCGTTGGAAACGCAGGATGCCGCCGACGCTGTTCTTTTTGTCGGCGTTAGTCCTGTTCATGATGGAAGGGTCAGCCACGTCGACGGCGAAGTCGCCGTAGCGGTTATAGTCCATTTCGGCTGTAATCGTGAAATCAGGAACGAGAGTATAGGCGACATTGATGGCGATACCATAGTTCTTCAGCTGATCACCCGAGAGCTGAAGGTTGAACGAAGTTATCTCGTTGAACTCGTAAGTGAAACCTGCCCAAAAAGCCCAGTTGCCGCCCCAAATTTTGTAGAAGCCGCGGCCGCGAGCGTCAATTGCGTTGGTGGAATAATCGTTGAGCTTGCCGTTGGAGCCGTAGCCGAACATTCCGAACAGCGACAGTTCGGCGGTGACATTGAGGTCAACGCGAAGCTTTCCGGCCACCGAGTTGTAGCTGCTATCATAGGCAGCTACGCCGGTGATCGCGCCCCATTGTTGTGTGTATTTCAGGCCACTGACCACGTGCGGAACGTAGCTGTCGATGGTGCCGACCGCGCCTTCGCCTTCTTCAAGCGAGACTACGGCCGAAAAGCCGTTGCCGGCATCAAAATAGTACTGGACGACGTTGGTATCGAGATCACCGTAGGGAACAAGCATCAGATTGAGCACGTTGGCAGGATAGCCGATAAACATGTCGAAGGCCGACCAGTCCTTGCCAACTCGCAGCTCACCAAGCTGAATCCAGGCGAAAGTCAGGCCGAGGTCTCTGTTGGAAGCAAAACCTTGACGGCTGTCCGGATCGGAATAGGCGGTACGGTTGCCAAAGTTCACGCGGGTTTCGGTATAGGTCTTCAACGTGCCGAACTCGGTTTCCTGATTGGTCCAGGTCTTTAGCGTGAAGCGGGCATTGTTCTGCAAGGTGGCGTTGGTGCTGCCGTCTTTGCGGTCGGTTGCCTTCGCGCCATCGTACGACCCAACGTCACCAAAGCCGATTTCGTAGCGGACATAGCCGCCGATGCGCAGGCAGGTTTCGGTGCCTGGGATATAGTAATAGCCCGCCCCATAGACGTCGCAGATCTCGACATATCTGGCCGAGTCTGGCTCGGCAACGATCGCGTCGACGGCGCCGGCATCGGAAACTGCAATCAGGGCCGCAGCTGAGCCGACAAGAAGGCTCATGATGTTCATTCTTGATCTCCCTTCAAAAAAAAACGGAAGGACGTCAAGAGCGGACCCTTCCGCTATCCCCACGATGGAAAAGTGAGGCGCAATGCACGGCGCCTTGCGCGGGGTGACCGGTTCAAGAACAAAGGCGACCAAGCTAAATCGTCCTCTCAAGCAATAGGTATTTTTAGAAATCTACTTACCGCAATGAGTGTAATTCCCCGCCCTTTCTGAGCCAGTCGCCATAAGTGTATCTCCGCCAGTCGTGCAGACTGCCACCACAGTTTCCAATTTGCCTACGCAAGTGACGTGCCATTCGCTGACGCAGTTCCGCGTTAAACCCAGTTTCCCGGCCAACCTTGGTTTGCGGTTGCTTTGAGACAAGCCGAGCACGAAACGCAGACGTTTTGGGTGCTGTTGTTATGTTCGATGCGCGACAGGTTTCGTTGAATGGTGACAGGAATTGTTTGAGCCTCGACATTGAGACCTTATGCGGCACCGTTCAGTACGTCAGGGCAGGGCGGTAACGGTGACAGACCTCAACCAATCCCAAAATATCGGGAGCTACCGGTTCCCTTCAAAATTCTGCAAGGAATCCGACAAAATAGCGACACGACAATTGGCGTAACCCATTGAAAATCAAGGTCGCTGCATCTGGCATGACGTTTGCTGTCTCGCCTCTAACACTATCGAACAGTCGATTTTCGTGTGCCAACGTTTAACAGGTATGATGCCTGATTGATGCGATTCATTCAGGGCGAAAACAAATGAAGGTTGTGTACCAGAAGTGGAGAAGACAGATGACCTATACAATGGCGGCGACGGCTTTCCTGATTGTTTCGACTTTGGATTTCGCATTGGAATTATATAAAGCCAACGTGGCCGAGCATCGAGGTTTCGCATTGCTGGCTATATCAACACGAAAATAGTCACCTGTCGCCTCAGTCGATGGCAGGAGGAAACTTCTTTCTTTTCATATCAATGCTGCAGTTGAACTCATCTGCCTGATATGATGTGCATCTGACGCCTCGGCTTGCAGACCCAACGCGCGCAAATACTCAGCACTCAGGATGACCCAGGGCGAACGTTGATCTCGCGCCCAGGGGATCGACGTCGATCGTCCCCTGGCGCAATCACCGGAGCCCATCGGAATTTCCTCAATCAGTCCACCCTTGAAACGAAAGGAGCAAAACTCGTTCGGCATGCGCGCGACTCCGCAAAGGTCGCGCGAACCCCATTCTGGTCCTGACAGCCCGGATCGGGGGAGGCTCTCGCAATCTGTTTATCCTGAAGGAGAACGACATGACGTTCCGTCCATTGCATGACCGTATACTCGTCCGCCGCATCGAGGCCGATGAGAAGACGGCCGGCGGCATCATCATCCCCGATACAGCCAAGGAAAAGCCGCAGGAAGGCGAAGTCATCGCCGTCGGCGCCGGCGCTCGCGACGAGAGCGGGAAGCTCAGCCCCCTCGACGTGAGGGTCGACGACCGCGTCCTGTTCGGCAAGTGGTCGGGCACCGAGATCAAGCTCAATGGCGAAGACCTGCTCATCATGAAGGAAAGCGACATCCTGGGCGTCATCGAGGATTCGACCTCGGCCAGCCAGGCCGCGTAACCGAGACGCATGACACAAAGAGTCTACAAGAACTGCCTACTTGCTGGAGTGAACCAATGGCTGCCAAGGAAGTGAAATTTCATGCTGATGCCCGCGACCGCATGCTGCGCGGCGTCGACATTCTCGCCAATGCGGTGAAGGTGACGCTCGGTCCCAAAGGCCGTAATGTAGTAATCGATAAGAGCTTCGGCTCCCCCCGCATCACCAAGGATGGCGTCACCGTCGCCAAGGAGATCGAGCTTGAGGACAAGTTCGAGAACATGGGCGCGCAGATGGTCCGCGAAGTCGCGTCCAAGACCAGCGACATTGCCGGCGACGGCACCACCACCGCCACGGTGCTGGCGCAGTCGATCGTGATTGAGGGCGCCAAGGCAGTCGCCGCTGGCATGAACCCGATGGATTTGAAGCGTGGCATTGACAAGGCGGTGGAAGCGATCCTCGGCGATTTAAAGGCCAATGCCCGCAAGGTAACGAAGAACGACGAGATCGCCCAGGTAGGCACGATTTCGGCCAATGGCGATGCAGAGATCGGCCGCTTCCTGGCCGAAGCGATGGACAAGGTCGGCAATGAGGGCGTCATCACCGTCGAGGAAGCCAAGACCGCCGAGACCGAGCTGGAAGTGGTCGAAGGCATGCAGTTCGACCGCGGTTATCTCAGCCCTTATTTCATCACCAACCAAGACAAGATGCGCGTCGAGCTCGAAGAGCCCTACGTGCTCATTCACGAAAAGAAGCTGGCCAATCTGCAAGCCTTGGTACCGTTGCTGGAGGCCGTGGTTCAGTCCGCCAAGCCGCTGCTGATCATCGCCGAGGACGTCGAAGGCGAGGCGCTGGCTACGCTCGTGGTCAACAAGCTGCGCGGCGGACTAAAGGTCGCCGCCGTCAAGGCCCCGGGTTTCGGCGACCGCCGCAAGGCGATGCTGGAGGATATTGCCATCCTGACCGGCGGCACGGCCATCAGCGAGGATCTCGGCGTCAAGCTGGAGAATGTGACACTGGAAATGCTCGGCCGCGCTCGCAAGGTGGACATCGACAAGGAGAACACCACCATCGTCGATGGTGCCGGCCATAAGGACGAAATCAACAGCCGCGTTGCTCAAATTCGGGTGCAGATTGAGGAAACCACTTCCGACTATGACCGCGAGAAGCTGCAGGAGCGCCTGGCCAAGCTCGCCGGCGGTGTCGCCGTGATCCGCGTCGGCGGCTCGACGGAAGTCGAGGTCAAGGAGCGTAAGGACCGCGTCGACGACGCGCTGCACGCCACCCGCGCGGCTGTCGAGGAAGGTGTCTTGCCGGGCGGCGGCGTGGCACTACTCAGGGCGGCAAGGGCACTCGACAATGTCGCTGTAGACAACCCGGACCAGAAGACCGGCGTCGACATCGTGCGCCGCGCGATCGAGGCTCCCGCTCGCCAGATCGCCGAAAACAGCGGCGCGGAAGGCTCCATCATCGTGGGCAGGGTTCGCGAAAAGCCCGATTTTGGCTATGGCTGGAACGCGCAGACCAACGAATTCGGCGATCTCTTCGGCCAAGGCGTTATCGATCCTGCCAAGGTCGTGCGCACGGCGCTGCAGGATGCCGCTTCCGTAGCCGGCCTGCTTGTCACCACCGAGGCGATGGTGGCCGAGAAGCCGAAGAAGGACCCCCCCGCTCCGGCGATTCCGGGCGGCGGCGGCATGGACTTTTGATCAAATTGAAGGGGAAGTGCTCGCTCCCGTGGGAACGAGCACTTCCCTGGAATGGGGATCGCCATGAATGAGCGCCCCGGGGCGCGCGCGGCAAATGAGACCTACAGCATCGAAACTGAAAGTATCCTGGGTTGGGTCGATATCCACAATGATGGTGGGGTCAGCGTTTGGCTCAGAGCTTTCATCGACCCCGCCCTGCCGGTTGTGGAACTGGATCCCAAAGGTATTCCGACCGGCGCCCCCGTCAGATAGTCTCAAACGTCACCCGCGGAGGCGTCGTCGCCGGGGCCGCTGATAAGGCTTGTCTGTTCGCACCGAGGAGGTTCGCAGCCAGGATGCCCGACTCCCGATGCTCTCCCTGCCCATTTTTCGGAGCCAATCGTTGAACTTTCGTCGTTCACAAAGAGCTGTTGCACGAAACAGCACAGTTCCCAAGGCGGGTTGCGAGGCGTTCTTGTGGCTTATCAACGCCTCGCAACAAGTTTGTTCTTCCGGTCTATGAGCTCCTTTACTCGATCGAAACGGGTGCCAGTGCCCTCGAGAGGCTGGCCTCGCCGCGGCCGTAAGTCGCCGCATCATAGTTGACGAGCGTGTCGGTCCTGGCTGTATCCAGCAACTGATTGGTAATCTGTGTCGGTGTTGCAGACGTGAACTTGCTGCCAAGGATGGCGGCATAGCCTGCAACCACAGGTGCCGCGACAGAAGTCCCGGATAGCCCAGTCTTGTCACTTTCGACCCCCACCGTCAGGAAGTGGCTCTGCACCTCCGAATCTGAACCGGCATAATTCGAATAGGAGGCGAGCTTTGCCTTGTTTTCGGGAGTGCCATTGTGCTCGAGCGCACCCACAAAGATGGTCGATGGCGCCCCAATCAGGTCGAGAGCTAGGTAGTCCACAGTCCCCTCGATCGGGGTACCTACTGCTACAGCCTCGTTGCCGGCTACCTTTGTGAAGACCGCATCACCCGCCCGAGCCGCAGCGACAATCGATTGCTCAAGCGGAAATTCGCTCACGGGACCCTCAAGGGCAAAGCTCAGATTGACGACATTGAGCCCGTCCTCCAGCGTGAGGGGAACGGATTCAGAATAGTCAACCTCGATTATCTTTGCGCCAGGTGCCACCATGCCGGCTACTTCAGCACTCCACTGCCCATGTTGTCGCCATTGGGGGCCATGGCCGAGATCCCCCTCTTGGATTTCACCTTTGAAGTCGTCCACGATAGTCACAGATACCCCAGAACCGGTATAGCCCGATGCCCATGCTTCACCAATATCCGGACTCATCCAGCAAAAGGTGCCGTCGGGATTTTGTGCGCAGCCCGAGCTACTGCCTTCCATGGTTGGGGTTCCGGCACTCCCTTTGCCGGTCACTCCGGAATCGAGGTCACCAGCGAAACCGCTTGGTGCCCACAGGCACACGGCAAAACCGGCAACAAACCCTGCCTGCAACAATTGCTTTCTGCGCAAATCAAACTCCTGTCTGCGGTTGTACATCAACGAAATGAACCATTCACCATCACTTAGAACTGACCTTTGAACCAGAGACTGAGTCTCAATCGGCTCGGATGGACGTTTACCAGATGCTTCAACGTATCCGCGGGCGGAAGCCGGGACGCCGCTAGACGGCAATTCACCGTCTGGACCCCGCCGATGTCGCCATAATTAGCGGTGCAGGGTTGTTCAGTCAGGTTCCCGCCCAAAATCGAACTGACGATGAGAGAAAGCGTCGTGGAGGGTGTCGGGCGCTTTTGCACAATAAAGCCGAGTTTTATGCCCGGGTCGATACGAACCTTTTTGGCGTGCTGGCCGGAACTGGCTCCCCACAGGAGACCGAAATCGTCCGACAGCTTTGTTAACATTTCAAATCGCATGTCGATCCATTTGCTACGGTACCACTTGTCAAAAGACATCTGGGTGCCATCCGACAGCTCGTATCCTCCCTTCCCCAGGCGGCTGGCGACCGCGGTTAGCTCTGATCCCTGCTGAATGTCGACGAGACAGGTCTCCTGTCCGTTCGCAGTGATCACGCTGAGGGGAAATGTCATCCCAAATAGGACGAAACTCGCCTGCAACCTAATGCCCATCTGCAACGCCCATAGTTGGAGCCGCCTCCAAACCATCGGGCCTCGACAGGCACACGATATCCCTGGGCACGTGTTCAAGCGCGGCAGCGGTCGTGGCCGCAGACGCATGGCTGCCAGCAGAGAACGCGATCAATCTCAATAAACCCACTTGTTCCTGTCCTTGCAATTTTGCCGAGCGATCGCTTCGCTCTTACCTGGCAAGCAACTCCGCCGCCTCTCAATGGAACCAGCAAAATTCATACCGATTGTACGATGCCGCTAGAAAATGGAGGCAACCTGACAGGCCCACAGCGCGGAGCGGCTTGGGGTCCGACCAATCGCGGCCCTGCGTGCTGCTGGAGAGCCGTGCGGCGGCGCTCGCGGCTGCCCCACGGCAGGCGAACAACTCGATGACGACCATGTGTCCGCCCCAGCATGATTAAGCCTTCCACTCGCCCGTGATTGCTGAATGTCTGCCGCCCGATGACCACCCCGGAATACCAGACGACTTCCGAAGCCGGGTGGCAGGACATGGAGAGAGTAGGAATGTCGGACCAACTGTCTGGGACGTCCTGGCTTGCCGCGGGTTGGCGCCAGGCGGGAATAGTCTTTATAACGGAAGCTGACGCTGCTCTCGTCGAAGCGGATGAGCTCTGCAGACTTGGGACGGTGTCCGACAATTTGTGTGGCCTTGGCAATTTGACGACATCGGCTTGTTTGGTCGGCTTGCTGGATCTTCTTGTACGGAAAGGCAAACTGCCGGAAGGGATTGAAGCGACGCGGTTGAGGCGGCGATCGCGCGGGGTGCCCCGGTCGGCGCCACCGGATCGCGGCTTCTGCGCGGCAATGCGCCGGAATGCGAGGCTATGGAGGCGGGCGCCGCGGCGTTCTTCCGAGCTGAACGCGCGCTGTTCTTCGGCAGCGGCTACATCGCCAACTTCGCTCTGCTGGCCGCCCTGCCGCAGGAGGGGACATTTTGATCCTCCACGAGCTGACCCATGCCAGCATACGTGAGGGGGCACGCGCCGGCCTCAAGTTCTCCGAGCATAACGACGTCGATGCTTTCGAGGATGCGATCACCCGCTGGCGAGCCGAAGGCGGCACCGGGCGATCTGGATCGCAGTCGAAAGTCCTTACGGCATGGATGGCGATCGCGCGCGCCGATGGAGAGCCTGATCGTGCTTGGCGATCGGCACGAGGCCTTCATCGTCGTCGACGAGGCGCACGACGCTGTCTCCACATTCATGCCAGGAGCGATACCGACGGCTGCGATTTGACGACATTGCTGATTATGTTGATATCGAGGAGGAAGCGTCGATTTTCCGTGCCTCTTCATGGGGCGAGAAAGATCGAGGTCAGCTCCCACTAGTGGCGAACGACGTATTGGCTGGGCGCGGCTCGCCAGCGGCTGAGAGTGGCACCTGCTCGCGATGCGCGATATGGATCGAGTGACGGAACTTTTTGCGGGAGTTGGATATGTCGTCGCCCGGTGGCGCGAGCTCCAAAATCGCCCGACTGGTTCCGATAGTCCGCGCAACCTCAAAGATATTTTTTTGGCGATTTTCCCTTTGAAGCAAAGTGTAATTTTTGACGGTCCCTGCGTCGGAACTTTCTGGTCAAAGGCATTCATAAG
>NZ_JBWLUX010000053.1:0-30148 GCF_057784315.1 Mesorhizobium sp. CNPSo 4684
TGGCTGACGGTCAACGGCAAGACCATGCAGAACGGCTCGACCAAGACCATGGTCTACGGCGTCGCCTATCTCGTCTCCTACCTCAGCCAGTTCATGTCGCTGCATCCCGGCGACATCATCTCCACCGGCACGCCCCCCGGCGTTGGGCTCGGCATGAAGCCGCCGGTGTTCTTGAAGGCCGGCGATGTGGTGGAGCTCGGCATCGAGGGGCTCGGCCAGCAGAAGCAGACGTTCAGGGGGGACGTGTAGAGGCCCTCCCCGTTTCAACCGGGCAAGTTCTCAGCCGGCCAAGTGTCGGATACCCGATAGCCGGTTGGAAACGGATCGCTAGGATCTAGCATGTGCTGGTGGATACCAGTTATCCAGGCGCTTCCGGAAATGACCGGGACAATGCCGGCCCTGCCGCAGACTGAAACTTCGGAATCGATGCGGCAGTCGAATTTCGAACCGATTATGGACTCTCCCACAAACCGTTGCCCAACGGCCAGATCACCCTTCGCATGCAGGACGGCCATGCGCGCCGAGCAGCCGGTTCCGCAGGGCGAACGGTCGATTTTTCCGGGCCGGATGGCAACCGCGTTGACGCCTTTGAGCGTGTTGTCGTCAAAGGTGATCGGGCCGGCGAATTGACAGAACGAGATATGGTTCCAGCTTGAATTCTCTGGATGGGAGAACCCGAGTTGTTCATCCGCAGCCCGGGTTATCCTGATGCCCATATCCGCCAGTTCGCGCGCCTCGTCGGCGCGCAGCGAAAAGCCGAGCGCTTGGGCGTCGACAATCACGAAGCTGTCGCCGCCATAGGCGGTGTCCACGGTCAAGGTGCCGATGCCGGCCACTTCGAGGCACGCATCGAGCTTGTCCGCAAAGGAAGCGACATTGCGCACGCTGATCCTCTCCGCCTTGCCGTTGCGGCAGCAAGCGGTGACCTCGATTACCCCACCTGGTGGCTCCAGCACCATTCGCGTCTCGGGTTCCTGCATCGGCACCATCCCCGTCTCGAGCAGGACCGTGGAGACGCATATCGAGTTGGAGCCCGACATAGGCGGGGTGTCTGCCGGCTCCATGATGATCCAGCCGAATTGCGCACCGGGCGTCTTGGGAGGCACCAACAGGTTCACATGCCTGAAGACACCGCCGCGTGGCTCGTTGAGGACAAAGTTCCGCAAGGTCTGGTCGGCGGCGATAAACCGGGACTGCTCCCAGACGGTGTCCCCCGGCGGACAGGCGACACCGCCGACGATCACGTCGCCGACCTCGCCTTCGGCATGGCAGCTCACCACGAGGACCACTTTGGACGTGCGCATAAAACCTCCCTCGACTTGAAAAGCCGCGTGCCGCCCGCACCTGCGCGATCTGCTTCACCGGGCTGTAGACAGATCGACCCAGGCGCGCGCATGGCTGCGTCGTCCCGGATGTGGGCGAAACGGAACGCTGACGGCGCTAAATGGATTTCCGCATGAAATAAAGGCCCGGCAGATCCGCCGTGAATCCCCATTTCTTATAGAAAGGCACCATGTCCTCTAGGCAGTAGAGTTCGCGGTGCTTGACGTTGACGAGCGCCGGATCGTTCAACACCGTCTCCATCAGCAAGGCACCCAATCCGGTGCCGCGCCAAGTGGATTTGACGATGATGTCGAAGATCATCGCCTTGTAGACGCCGTCTGTGATGGTGCGGGCGAATGCGACGAGATCGTCGTCGTCGGGATCGATGAAGGCGAACATCGGCCCACCCATCTGCAGGGCCGTTTCGGTTTCTGCCCGCGTCCGGCCCTTCGTCCACCATTCGGTCTGAAAGAGCGCCACCAACTGGTCGATCTGCGGCGATGTGAGCGACCGCTGAAGGACGAGGCGGTTTTTGTCTTGAACAAGCTTGGCCATGCTGTTTCCAATGGACATTGGTTGTGAATCCGATCCTGCGTTTCTTTCCGTGAAAACCGTCTCGTCAGCCGGCCAGGGCCTTCAGCCGAACAAGATTTTCCTCCGAGATCGGAATGCCGGAGCGCTCCGCGTCGCGGCGGCTTGCGTAGCGTCGCTGGCCCGGCAAGCGGTCCTGGCCGGCCTCGATCAATCGAGAGCACAGCTGCGCAACGCGCTGGGCAAATTCGCCGTTGCCGCCGCACGTCGGGTCGATGACCAAAAGCAATTGTCCAGCCTTCGGTGTCTGCGCGCCGACGCATTCGCCAAAATCGTTTTCGAAGGACAGTTGGCCGCCCGTCAGCGCCCCGGCCATCAGCTCGACCATGAACGCGATGGACGAGCCCTTGTAACCGCCGAAGGTGTTGAGCGCTCCGCCGGCCAGGATCGCATGCGGATCGGTGGAGGGCCTTCCGGCGCTGTCGACCCCGGCGCCGGGCGGAAGCGGGGTGTTGGCCAGGGCATGCAGCCTGACCTCGCCATTGGCTATGACGCTCGTCGCCTGGTCGACGACCAGTGGCTCGCCGTCTGCGACGGGGGTGGCGAAGGCAACGGGATTGGTGCCGTAGACCGGGGCGTGGCCGCCATGCGGCACGACATTGGCCAGACCGTTGACGAAGGTGAGCGCCAGCAGGCCGGTGCGCGCAAACGGCTCGACATCAGGCCAGAGCGCGCTGAAATGGTGAGAATCGCGGATGGCGACGATGGCTATGCCCGTGCTTGCCACCGCGGTCTCGATCGCCTCCGCGCCGGCGGCCAGGGCTGGTTGAGCGAAGCCATTGCGCGCATCGATGCGGATGAAGGAAGGGCTGGCAGGACTGACGTCAGGCTCCGCCTTGCCGTCGACCCATCCGCTCGCAAGCGAGGCCACATATCCGGGAATTCGGAATATGCCATGGCTGATGGCGCCATCCCGCTCACAGCGGGCACAGTTTGCGGCGAGGATGTCGGCGACGTTGTTCGATGTTCCGTTGTTGAGAAAAATCTCCCGCAGCAGCGATCGGAGATCGTCGAAACGGATGCGGAGTTCGGCCTGTCCAGTCGTCATCGCGGCGCCTCGAGAAATTTGCGCAGGCAATTTTCGAGAAGGCGCGACACGTTGTTGTCGTAGCCATTGTGCGAAAGGCTGCCGCAAAAGGTGATCGATCCCACGGCGAACAGACCTCCGCCGTTCTCCGCCATGCCGTAAACGATGTTCGAGCGGATGCCGCCGTAGGGTCGAGGACCGCCATCGAAGACGCCGGGCAGCAACAGCTCCTCGAATGTCGTTTCGAATGTCGGTCCATGGCCTTCGGAACCGGCAACGACTCGCACAAATTCCGGCGTGCCGAGATCGGCGGCCGCCTGGTCGATTTCAAAACCCGCGGCGCCACCGCCGGAGAGGCCGAAATCGCCTATCCTCTGATCGCTCGGAATGCCGTCGAACAGGAACGCCAGGTCGGCTTCGAACGACTCCCTGGTGCGGACATAGTAGGTTCCTTCGAAGGCGCCTTCGGCGGTGAAGCCGACGCCGGCGACCTTCTGTGGTGCTATGCCGTTGCGCCGCCACAACCCGCCATACTCGCCGTCGAGCTGATTGTAGTATTCGCCGGGCTGGCTGGCCCAGACCCGCATCCCGCCTTCGGCCCGGCGGATCTCGATCATGTGGGGTTCGTCGAGATTGCGACCTATCTTCCAGTAGAAGCCGTTGCCGCCGAGATACATCAGCTTGCCGCCCTCCTCCCTGTAGGAGATGAGCGCCTCAAGCGTCCGGCGGGTGTGGTATTCCGGATGCGTTCCGGTGATCACGACGTCATATCCGGACAGGGCGTCCACGCCCTCGCGATCGAGGTCTTCGTCGGTCAGGACATCGAACGGGAAGCCTTTGACCTTCAGCCAGTCGGTCAGGTGGGAGTCAGCGGAGAAATGGCGCATTCCCGAGCCATTTGCGTCGAAGTAAGTGAGATATTGCGGACGCATCGTCATGATTGGCCGCAACCGCGACGACAGCGTTACGCCCGATCCGTCCGGATGGCGGTTGTAGGTGGAATAGCCATAGGCGCCAATATGATCGGGATTGTGCGGATAGGCGTTCCACGCCTTGACCCGCGCTTCGAGCGCGCCGGAAAAATTACCCCGAGCGTGGTTGGCATAGGCCATGTAGGTGAACGTCGGCGCCAGGAACAGGATTCTGTGCCTGGGCAATGCCGGATTGCGAAGCACGTAAAACGGAATGATGTCGGCGCCGGTCCCATTGTCGACGGAAAGACCGTAGACGCCGGAAGGCATGTGTGCCGGCACCTCAATCGCGATCGTGGTTTCCCACTGACAGTCGCTGAGATCGTCGGAATGGAAAGTGATCGCGGCATAGTCCTGGGGGGCCACCTTCCAATTCATGCTGCGCCCGCTCCAGCCTGACGACCGCACGGCGCGCATCGGCATGTTGATCAGCGTCAGACGGCGCGACGTATCGACATCGTCCTCGACCCATTCGTGGGCAGTGGTGTTCGCGAAGCTCCAACTGGCCAGGACTTGGCCATTGGTGTCGGTTACAACGGGGGCCTCGATCGATCCGTTGAGGCAGTCCTCGGGGTGACGGATCCAGCTTGCCGCGAAGCAGATATGGTCGACATCGCGCAGCACATTCAACACATCGCTGGCTGCCAAAGCAACTTCCGCGCTTTCGCGGTTATGAATGGCAGACCTGCGCGCCGAGACACCTTTGTCGTCGAAGGTGACTTCGAGCCTGGTCCATTCGTTCAGTCGCAGATCGAGCTTGAGTTCGGCGGTTGCTTGCGGCTCGCGCAAAGATCTCAAAAGGAGAAATCCGTCGATCAGAACTAGGGCAAAGCCGGTCGAGGCGTCCGAATTCTGCAGCGAGAAAATGGTCTGGCTGGAGGCGCCCAAAAGCCTTGGCTGAACGACAAGGCTGACGACCAGCCCCTGGATTTCGGGACGTTTAGGGATGGGTCCAAGGGCGCAGGAGCCTAGATGAGCCCTCTGCTCGATCGCCCGGTACCGCCGCTCCAATCCGAAGTCGACCTCTTCGCGTTTTACGCCTGGGCCGGCCGGATTTGGGTCGCAGCAATCCAGCCTGAAGACGCTTGCCGCCACATCCCGGTTTTCCGCCGAGGAGACCTTGAACTGAAGAACCTCACCCGCCTTGGCGCTGAAGGGCGTCACGTAGCCGATGACTGCCGGCGGAGGATGGTGAGAGTTGAGCATGTCCTACCAATGCGTGAAACACCCAGCCGGCGGGTCCAGGATGCAGATAACAGCGAGATCCAGACAGCGGTTGCAACGATAAGGTGCTTGCCTTAAATATCGTCAGATTGAATATCGTATACGTTATGCGTTGTCAACGGGGTATCTCGGGTCCACCTGAACAGCTCCTCTGGGAAGCCCAGCCCTGCTACTGGACTTCCGATCAACGCAACATTAAGTGGAATATTGTATACGTTTTCCTGCTTTTATGCGCTGTACCGTGCAGGACCTGGAGATAGTCATTGCCCCTGAACCCCGCAGGCCTGCCATCGCTCGGCTCCGCGCCGACCGCCTCCGACCTCATCGCCAAGCACATACGCGAAGCCATCATCGCCGGCGAGTTTGACGAGGAGGAACCCATTCGCCAGGACGACGTCGCGAAACTGTTCGATGTCAGCAAGATACCGGTGCGGGAGGCGCTCAAGCGCCTCGAGGCCGAAGGCCTAGTGGAGTTCCAGCGCAACCGCGGCGCCGTCGTCAAAAGCGTTTCGGAGCCCGAAATCGCGCAGATCTTCGAAGTCAGAGCCATGCTGGAATCGAACGCGTTGAAATTGTCCGTGCCGCACATGACGGCAAAGACGTTCAAGCGGGCCGAGGAATATTGCGACGCGTTCGCCCGCGAGACGAACGTGGCGCGTTGGGCTGAGCTCAACTGGCAGTTTCACTCGTGCCTTTACGAGGATGCCAACCGGACCTTTCTCATGAACCTGATCCGGTCCGTCAACGACCGCATCGAGCGCTATCTGCGCATCCAGCTTACGCTGTCGGGCGGAACCGGCGTCGACGACAGGGAGCATCGCCAAATCCTCGCGGCGTGTCGCGACGGCGATGCCGATCGTGCAGCGGAATTACTGCGTGAGCACATCTCCAAGGCGTGCGCATCCCTGCTGGCGAACATTCGCAAATAGGCGCGACCGCGCGCCAACTTCTTCCGAAAAGCCACACGGAATTGAGGGGTCAATTTTCCCGCTTGACGCCAAGCGTTTATCGTATACGATATTCCATGCAAGGTCATTTGGGACCGATCGCGTCCCTTAAGGGTAGCGCCTCAGGGTGATGCCGACGACGTCGCCCTGCCCGCCGCTCCATGACGGACGGGCGAGAAAATACCGTTTGGGGAGTAAGATGAAATACGAGA
This sequence comes from Mesorhizobium sp. CNPSo 4684, assembly GCF_057784315.1. NCBI lineage: Bacteria > Pseudomonadati > Pseudomonadota > Alphaproteobacteria > Hyphomicrobiales > Phyllobacteriaceae > Mesorhizobium > Mesorhizobium sp. CNPSo 4684. The sequence continues at coordinate 6,296 of NZ_JBWLUX010000053.1, forward strand.
GGTTTCTGAATACGGTCGAACTGCATACCTGCGGTGAGACGTTCCGGCTGGTGACGCAGGGACTCCCAAAAATCCCCGGCAACACCATTGTGGAGCGCGCCACCTGGTTGAAGCAGCACGCCGACCATTACCGGCGCGCCGTGATGCTCGAGCCGCGGGGTCATAAGGACCTCTATGGCGGCTACCTCACGCCGCCGGTCAGCGAAGGGGCGGATTTCGGCGTCATTTTTCTCAACAACACCGACTACAGCCCGCATTGCGGCCATGGAGTCATCGCGCTTGCAACCGCGGCCGTGGAGTTGGGCTGGATCGAGCGGGCGTCGCCGGAGACCCGCGTCGGCATCGACGCACCTTGCGGCTTCATCGAAGCCTTTGTCGAATGGGATGGCGAGAGGGTCGGGTCTGTACGGTTCGTCAACGTCCCGTCATTCGTGTTCAAGCGGGATGTCACCGTTGAAACGCCGACATTCGGACGGGTCACCGGCGACGTTGCCTACGGCGGCGCAACTTATTTCTATGTCGATGGGGGCCGGCACGACGTCGCTATCCGGGAGAAGGATCTGCAGAGGGTGATGCAGCTCGGCTACGAGGTCAAGACTGCCGTGAACGCCAAGATGCCCTTTGTCCATCCCGAAATCCCCGAATTCAACGACGTGTACGGCGTCATGGTCTATGGCGCACCGCGTCATCAGGGGTCGACCCAGGCGAACTGCTGTGTCTATGCCGATCGGGCGATCGACAGATCCCCCACCGGATCCGGAACGGCCGGCCGGCTCGCGCAATTGCATGTCCGCGGCGAGTTGTCTGCAGGCGAAACCCTGGTGAACGAATCGATCATCGGGACGATCTTCAAGGGACGCGTTCTCAGCGAGGCGAAGGTCGGCGCGTTCGATGCCGTCATCCCTGAAGTGAGCGGGAGAGCCTCCATCTGCGGCTTCGCGAACTGGGTCGTCGATGAGGCCGATCCGCTCACCTACGGATTCCTCGTCCAATAGCACGCAGGGGCCTGGGAAAGTTTCATTACGTCGTATACGATATTTTAGATACGATATCGTTGCGCTCTGAACCCTGAAGATCCAAAACAAAAGAGAGGAACTGAAATGCGCATTTCACCCTTCATTTTCGCCGCCGCCTTGGCATCCGGACTTGCCACCGCGGCACATGCCGACCAGTTGGACGACATCATCTCCGCCGGCAAGCTGCGCTGCGCCATCGAGCTCGACTTCCCGCCCAACGGCGCGCGCGACAAGGACAACAAGCCGATCGGCTTCGACGTAGATTACTGCAATGACCTGGCCAAGGCGCTTGGCGTGGAGGCCGAGATCGTCGACACGCCGGATCCGGATCGCATTCCCGCAATTCTTTCCGGACGAGCCGATGTCGGCATCGCGGTCGCATCCGACACGCTTGAGCGGGCGAAAACGATCGGCTTCTCGATCCCCTATTTCGTGTTCAAGACCATCGTTCTGGCGCGTGAAGATTCCGGCATCAAAGGCCCGAGCGATCTCAAGGGCCACGCCGTCGGCGGCCCGGCCGGCGCCTACGAGACGCTTGCCCTGGAAGCCTCGGTCAAAGGCTTCAACGACCCGAACGGCAAGATGCTGACCTTTCAGTCGCAATCCGACACTTTCCTGGCGTTGAGTCAGAAGCAGATCGATGCGACCTACACGACGTCCACGATCGCGACCGCCATCATCCAGTCGGGCAAATATCCCGGCCTGAAGATCGTCGGCGACGCGCCCGTCGATGCCGACTATTGCGCGATCCTGGTGCAGCGCCACGAGCAGGGGCTGCTCAACTATGTGAACCTGTTCCTGAACCGGCAGGTTCGCTCCGGTCGCTATGCCGAGCTTTACAAGAAATGGGTCGGCACCGAAGGCGGTCCGGCTCCCGACCTCAGCGTCGCCGGCGTCTATCGCTAACGGTCCGCGTCATCCCGGACGCGGTCTCATGATCGCGTCCGGGAATTTCGTCGGCGACCTGACTTCGCTGATCCGCCGAAACACCATCCTTCGCGTGAAGGGGTCCTCGCATGGCATACACCTTCCAATGGCGTCCCGTGCTCCGCTCGCTCCCGGACATGCTCTGGGGGGCGTTGGTGAGCCTCGAAATCGCGGCGATGGCGATGGCGATCGGCACGGTTTTCGCCATTCTGCTGGCGCTCGCAAAACGATCCGGCGGCAAGACGCTGACGGGCCTGGCCGACATATGGATTGAGACCGCGCGCAACACCCCCGGCTTGTTTCAGATCTACCTGATCTATTTCGGCCTGGGATCCTTCGGGGTTCGTGTCGACTCCTATTCGGCGCTGCTGCTGGGCATCACCTTCAACAATGCCGGCTATCTCGCCGAAACCTTCCGCGGCGGCTTCGCAGCCGTCCCGGAGACCCAGGCGCGCGCGGCGCGCTCACTCGGCCTGGGTCAAATTCGCACGATGTGGCACGTCGTCCTGCCGCAGATGCTGCGCGCGGTGTTCCACGCAATGACCAACCAGATGGTCTGGTCGATCCTGATGACATCGCTCGGGGTGGTGGTCGGGCTGACAAGCGACTTGACCGGTGTCACGCAACAACTGAACGTCGTGACATACCGGACATTCGAATATTTCTTTGTCGCTGCCTGCCTGTACTACGTCATATCAAAAATATTCACGGTAGGCGCACGTTTGCTTGCGTCCCGCCTGTTCCGTTATTGAGGAGCTGAAAATGTTTTTTGGCGCCTCGTTATCCTGGAGCGACATTCTCTTCATGTTGAATGGCGCGGTCACCACGATCACCATCACCTTGGCTTCCGTGGCCATTGGCACTGGCCTTGGCGTGCTGTTCGGCCTTGTAAGGGCCGGCTCGCCGTGGTGGGTCAGTTGGCCGATCGGCGGCGTTCTTGACGTGTTCCGGTCCGTTCCGTTGCTCATCCAGCTGGTGCTGTTCAATTCGTTCAACAGCATGCTTCGCCTTCATTGGCCGACCTATCTGGTGGCCTGCCTTTGCCTGGGCATCTACGCCGCCGCCTTTTGCACCGAGATCGTCAGAAGCGGTGTGTCGGCGGTTCCGACGACGACAAGGCGCGCCGCCCGATCGCTTGGCCTGACCTGGCTCCAGGAGGTCGTGTCGATCACCTTGCCCATGGCGACCAGGGTCGTTTTTCCAAGCTGGATCGGCCTGGCGCTGGGGGTCATGAAGGATACGGCGCTGGTGCTCTGGATCGGCATCGTCGAGCTCCTGCGCAGTTCGCAGATCGTCACCACCAGGGTGCAGGAACCGCTGCTGGTCCTGTCCATCGCCGGCCTGATCTATTTCGTGATGAGCTTCCCGATTGCGAGGCTCGGAGCACAGCTCGAGAAGAGGTGGCGCATACAATGATCGAGATCGAAAACGTACACAAACATTTCGGCGCCCTGCATGTTCTCAAGGGGGTGAGCCTCAATGTGAAGAAGGGCGAGGTCCTGTCGATGATCGGCGGCTCAGGCTCCGGCAAATCGACGATGCTGATGTGCATCAACGGTCTCGAAGGCATCCAGAAGGGCCGCATCAGCGTTGATGGCATCGACGTCCATGCCAGGAGCACGGATTTGAACAAGCTCCGCCGCCGGATCGGCATCGTCTTCCAGCAATGGAACGCCTTTCCGCACCTCACCGTCCTGGAAAATGTGATGCTCGCGCCCAGAAAAGTGTTGGGCAAGTCGAAGCAGGACGCCGAGGCCATTGCCGTCCAACAGCTTGGCCATGTCGGGCTCGGTGAAAAGCTCAAGGCCTTTCCATCGCGTCTCTCCGGCGGGCAGCAGCAGAGAATGGCCATCGCGCGCGCTCTTGCCATGTCGCCCGACTACATGTTGTTCGACGAGGTGACCTCCGCCCTTGATCCGCAACTGGTTGGCGAGGTGCTGGACACACTGCGCATGCTTTCGAAAGAAGGCATGACCATGATCGTGGTGACGCACGAAATGCGCTTCGCGCGGGAAGTCTCGGATCGTGTCGCGTTCTTCTATCAGGGACAGATCCACGAGCTCGGCACGCCCCAGGAGATTTTCGACAGCCCGCAAAAATCCGAAACGGCTGACTTCCTGCGCTCGGTCTTGTGACCATCGGCTGTGGCAGCGATTGGCGCTAAGCCGAGCGCTGATGGATTCGCCGTGAACGCTCCGGGCAGCCCCCAAGAGAACCGAAGGGCACCCCTGCTCTTGACGGAGAGAGACATGACCGTGCTCAAAGTCGCGGACGCCGACACAACGTCGCGTCACCTGGATTATGGTCGACTTATTGAGGCGCTTGATCGCGGGTTTGCCCAGGGCTGCATCGTCCCGATGCGCCACCATCACACTATCGAAAAGGCAGGCCAGCCCGACGCAACCCTGCTGCTGATGCCCGCCTGGAGCAACGATACCGACGCCGTCAGATATCTTGGAGTCAAGCTGGTGACCGTGTTCCCCGGCAATACGGCCAAAGGCCTGGCAGGCCTCACTTCAACCTATGTGCTCTACGATGGCGATACAGGACAGCAGCTGGCCATGCTGGATGGCGGCGTCATCACCGCGCGCCGGACGGTGGCCACCTCGGCGCTTGCGGCGCGCTATCTCTCCCGCAAAGACTCGCGAAAATTGCTCGTGCTGGGTTCCGGCCGCGTGGCAAGCCTTATCCCCGAAGCCTATCGCGCCGTCCGTCCAATCGGCGAGGTATCCGTCTGGGACATCAATCGGGACAGTGCGGCCCGCATGGTTGCCGATTTGCGGGAAAGGGGTTTCTCAGCGTCGGTCGAAAGCGATCTCGAAGCCGGAGTCAGCAATGCCGACATTGTCAGCGCGGCGACGCTTGCCACCTCGCCCTTGATTCACGGCGAATGGCTCTCTCCAGGAACCCATGTCGACCTGATCGGCGGCTTCACCCCAAAGATGCGTGAGGCGGACTCCGAGGCTGTGCTGCGCGCGGCGGTGTATGTGGACACGCCTGAGGCCCTGCATGAGGCCGGAGATTTGAGCCAGCCGATCTTGAGCGCGCTCATATCGCCAAGCCATATCCGCGGCACCCTTGCCGAGCTTGTGAGAGGCGAGATCAAGGGTAGGAGCAACTCGAAGCAGATCACCCTTTTCAAAGCGGTCGGCTCCGGCCTGGCGGACCTTGTTACGGCAAAATTGGTATTTTGCTCGTTGTGAATTAGCGCAGGTGGTCGCGTCTTGTGTCCGCTTTCAGCTGTTACACGAGTGGCTTAAACGCCCGGCATTGGGTGCGAAGCGGACGCTCTGCAAATGACAATAATTCGACCCTGTTCCAGAACTGCCGAGGCATCACCTGCTGCTTAAGCAGCCCGCTTTGAATTCGCCTGCTGTCAGGCCTTTTTTATCGAGGCTACAACTCCGGGTCGACGCGACTTCCAATGCCTCGGCTGTCGAGACCTCAATGCCATCAGCATCGAATATTGTAATGGGTAGCGCGCCTCGCTCGCCAGCGTCCAAAGCGCTTCTGCATTGCCCGAAAGGCGCGGCCTCGTAAGGCTAGGTCCTTGGCCCGCCGTTGTGCGCAACAAACTGTGTAACAACGACTCGCGCAAGCCCTTTATTTCCGGGCTTTGGCGACAAAAATCGAATCCCGCTCTCTCCGCCAGTTTGTCCGCGCAGACGCTAACTAACTGGAAAATAGTGACTTTTAACACGGCGGCTTAAGGCGGTGTCCCACGACGGTGCCGCAAATCGCTATTGATTGCCGCCTTTGTTTTTAACCCGCATCGAAGCCGCTTTCCCGCGCACCTTCATCGCCACAAGGCGTCCCCTGAGGCGATAGATAATCCTGACCTCCCTGTCATTGCAACTCCCAGCGATTGGCGGTGCCTACTGGCAGCAAACCTTGCGAACGTAAGTGTTGCCGAAGGTTGCGTAAGCGTCGTCGGGGATTGCCCCCCGCGCCTTCATCTCGCTGACCAAGGTTTTAGCCATAGGCTCGTCGAAGGTGTTGGCTAGGGTGATGGCGAACCATCCGTTGGTGGCAAGGTAGGCGGAGAGCGGTATGGATGATGTCCGAACGTAAGCCTCGGCCTCTGCGTAGTTGTCGAAGCTCTTGACCTGGATGTGGCGCTGTCCAAATGGGCCGCTATCATACTGATCGATGTGAACCCAGGTATCGTGCATGTAACCGACCTGATTCCCTGCCTGGACTCGGTACCAGCGGCCGCTGATGCCCAGGATCGCCACTGCGCTCCCATTCCGCAGGACCGCGACATTCGTGGACTTTCCGTCTGGCAATACTTTGAGGGGTGCAGAGCCCTTAGGGTGCCCTATCCGGCCAGAATGAGCCTCCGGGATCACGAGCGACGGATTGGCAGAAATTGGAGGCATAGAGGTCGCGGTCGGCGGCGTGGGCTGCGGCGGCGGCATCGGGGACGGCACCGCACTTGCCACTGTTGCTTGATCCGCGTCCGGGATGAAAGTGACGACCTTGTACTTTGCCATCTCGCTCATGGAGAGGTAGCGGATATCGTTGCTGTCATATTGAAGCGAGAGCTGGAGCAAAGCGGGGTCTACACCCATCTCGATCATGTAGGTAATGACGTCGGCGGTAATTTGCTGAACGGCGGAGACAGCCTCTTGGGTGCTGAGCGGGATGTCGCCTTGGAACGATGACTTGTGGACCCCTATGGACCCCGCCTCGGCAAAGCGCATCACTCCGCCGAAGAAGGCCAACGAGCAGGCAGAGGCACACTCAGATGCCCTAAACTGCGCAGTCCCCATGCCCAGCCTTCGAATTAGCCGACCCAGGTCCATAGCCTTCTGAATGTTGCCGCCTGGAGATCGAAATGTAACTGCCGTTGCAGCGATTGATCGAGCCATGCCTCAAAGACCGACAGGTCATCTTGATATGCAAAATCGCCTGACACCAAAATGTAATGGAGTCCGTTGTCAGTCTGCCCGGCTTGGAACTGCAGCCCAGCGCGAGCGGGCGATGCACCAAACAACGCCGACGCGACCCATAGCACTATCAGAATTGAGAAAACGCGAAACATGGCCCAAGCACTACCCCACATCGAAGTCTAGCGTTGGCAGGCCGAAGTTGTCGAATCTTTCCTGCAAAAATAATGAATTTCAGCGTGAAGTCTTATTGTCACGGACGATTCGAATGGGCGAGGCCAAGCAGCGAAAGACATTCTCGCAGCGAATTCGAGAAGACCAGCCGTTCTGCGTCTTCTGCGGCAGGGAAACGCCGACGCTCCGCCGATCGAATCTGACATTCAGCATCGGCGCAGCAACCTGACACATAGCGTCGCAGCAATCTGACACATAGCGCCGTGGCTAGGCTGTGGCGGCCGTCGCCTGAGCCGGGACCCGTTTTCGAGGGGCAGGACGGCGTCGATCGCGGCGTTTCGAAACGACTTTTAGAGGGACGGCCGGCGCCGGAGACAGCGCGCCAAGCACAGCGTTGACCATGCCGTTGGCAACGAAATCGGCGCTGATGTCGGCGGCCAGATCTTGCCCTTCTTTCCAGGCATCTCCTTCCTCTGCGTCCGACCAGAACACAATGCCGATTCTCAAACCTGCCTTTGCGCGTTTCAGTCGGCGGACCAGAAAGCGAGCATGCTTGAGGGAGTCCCGATTGAGGAACCCGACCACGACGGTGTCGATCGTATCTAGGTCGAGACGGCGAATACCTGCCGGCTCCATATCGACGAAACTTGCCTTCGCCACCGTTGCGCCTTGCACCTCCAGCACCTGAGCGAGCATGGCAGCCGCGGCGTCGTCAAGTTCCCCCCGACCGCCGGCACAAAGTACCGACATGTCCTTGCCATCGGGCAGCTCGATCTCTTCCTCTTCTACGCCATCTGGTTCCTTGCTCGCGCTGCCTTCCGGGGCGGCTGTCGGCTCATCTTCCGCGCTTGCTTCTTCCTGTGCATCGTCGGCAAGATTTGCCACAAGAATTTGGGCGCTCGCCGCCACCTGCCTTTGCTGCTGATCGCCCATCACGCCGCGCATGCGGTCCTGCTCGCCCAACAGAAGGGCAGGAATGGCGACCTTGTCGTAGAAATCGATCAGATACTTCTCCTCGAGGATCTCCTCGGCATGGTCAGTGGCCTCGTCGGGATCGCCAGCCAGGAGCCGCTGATAGAGCCGGGCGTGAGGTTCAAGGACTGGTTCGTTGCCAAATAGGACGTCGAGAAATTCGAACTGCGGAACGTGTCGCCCGAGGACGACCAGACAAACTGTCAGCGGCGTCGAAAGGACCAGGCCGAGCGGCCCCCACAGCCATGTCCAGAAGATCGCCGCGACGATGATAGCCAAAGGGGAAAGTCCCGTGCGCGAGCCGTAGAGCCACGGTTCGACGACATTGCCGGTTATCAGTTCCATCACGATGAACAGTGCAGCGGTCCACAGCACGAGCGACCAGCCGGGTGCCACGGCCAAGGCGAGGAACAATGGCAGCAGCGCGCCTATCACCGGGCCGATATAGGGAACGAAGCGAAGCGCCAGTGCCAGCAATCCCCACAGCAGCGCGTTGGGAATGCCGAGCACCCAAAGCCCGATCGCAATGGGTATTGCGTAGACAATGTTGACCACCAATTGCATGAGCAGATAGCGGCCCACCCGCTTGCCGGCGTCCTGCAATGCTTCTGTCGTGCGGTGGAGATCCCCGTAGCCGACCAGGCGGATGAACCGGTCGCGCAGGTCCTCGCGCTCGAGCAACATGAAGATGACCACGATGATGATCAGGCCAGCCGATGCCAACGGGCTGATCAACGGTCCGATGATGTTCTGCAGGACCTCGAGCGGTCGCTCTCGGGCGACGATCTCGACGGGTACAGGCTCGCGCCGGGGCTTGTCCGCCGCAGGCGGCGTCACCTCCTGCTTGTCGATCTCCTGACCGACACGCTCGATCACCCCGCTCAGCCTGGCAATGATGCCGCCACCAACGCCCGTTTCCTTTAGGGAACGCACCTTGGTCAGAATGTTTGTCTGGTAGGCTGAAATGTTCTGGGCGAGCTCGCTCACCTGCGTCGCGACAATGAAGCTGAACAAACCCAGAGCCGCGAATGCGCCAATGACGCTCAGAAGCACTGCGGGCAGCCGCGGCAAGCCGACACGCTTCAGTGCGGAGACCATCGGCACCAGCGCAAATGTCAAAAGCAGTGCGACGGCGATGGGGAGAAAAACCTCGCGACCAAAATACAGGGCAGCTACCGTCGTGACGACAGTTGCGACGGTGGGCAGAGCCGTGCGCGGATGGGCAGCCCCGGCCGCAAGGATCCGTCCTAGCCCTCGCTCGGACGATGGGATGTCGTTTCGACGATTGGCAGCCACCTGATTCCCCCCGTTGCCTCACGATAGTTAGACCCATTCGACTGCCGGGCAATGTTAGCAGGCTCAAATACATGCGTTTTGCGGCTTGCAGGCTCCAGATTTTCCGCCTCACGCTCTCTCAACCGTGAAACCGAGCTCGGGAACCTCCCGACTGTGAGTATGTCGATCTGCGTTCCCACTCCGCTTCGGGTCTGCTCAAAGAGGGGTCATGTGGGCCAGTTTCTCGGCCTGGCTGCTGATGTTTGGGCCGGTGTCCTGGCGGCGCCTCATCCTTTCAAAACGGATGCACAACCGAACGACGCAGGCTATGTTGCCCCTGTTGGGCCTACGTCATCGAAGGGGAGGGCATGACATGCAGGCAATGCCGATAGCGCATCAAGCCGCGCAACCCGAGGTCAGGCCCATATCCTCCTTGACCGGCTATCCCGCCGCCGTCCTGTGCTGGCTGCTTTCAGCTGGTGTCTATATCGCGGCAAAATGGGTGGCGCCTGAGATGCCGCCCTGGGGCCTCTGCTTCTGGCGGCTGACGCTTGCTTGCGCCATCCTGCTGCCGATTGTGCACCGTCATCACGACGCGATGATCGGGCTTTTGCGCACGCGCGCCGCGGAGGTCGTCGCCGTGGGGGCGATCGGTCTCACGCTGTGCCAGGGTATGATCTACCATGGCCTCAACCACACCGATGCCACCACTGCCGGTATCATCATGGCGCTGTCGCCTGTCATGACGATGGTGCTCGCCCGTTTCGTGCTCGGCGAGCCGCTCGGGCTGTGGAAGTCGCTTGGCGCGCTGGTTGCGCTCGCCGGGATGATTTTCATCGTTGCCCACGGGAACCTGACGGCGCTGCTGCAACTCAAGTTCAACGCTGGTGAGCTGTGGATCGTCGGCAGCGCGTTCTGCTGGGGCCTGTACACCGTGCTTTTGCGTCGTGCCAAATTCGGCATCGAACTCCTGCCGATGGTCGTGCTGCTGCTCGGGGCCGGTGCGCTGGTCGCCTTGCCTTTCCATTTGTGGGAATTGTTCAACGACGAACACTCCGCCATGAACGTCGACAGCATTCTCGCGCTCGCCTATCTGGCAGGTCCCGGTGGTGCCTTGATGTACTATCTCTACAACAAAAGCGTGGAAACGCTCGGCGCGAGCCGGGCGAGCATGCTGCTCTACCTGCAGACGGTGTTCGTCGCTATGCTCGCCTATCTCCTGCTCGGCGAAAAGTTGCACGATTACGACCTGGTCGGTGCGGCCTTCATCGTCGCCGGCATCGTACTTGCCACCGTGATCAAACCAAGGCCAGCTTAACTTTCAGCCGGCAGCCTGGGCACCGCGCGTCGCCCCCCGTCAGGCCAGCGCCGACTGGGCGCCTCTCAGCACCATTGCCCCCTACGCGATCGCTTTCCCAGCCGAACACTGCTGGAACGAGTTGACGCTTTGCGACGTTGATCCGTCTCATGGGTTGCAGCCGGCCTGACGGCCGCAACCAAGCTCCTGGCTATGAGGATCGCCTTATGAGCCGACTATCCCTGTGGATCGCAATCGTCCCCGTTGTCCTGGTCGTTCTCTACTTCCTCCCGCAAGGCATAATCAGGTTCTGACAGCCGGCAAGCTTCCATTGCGGCGCTGAGCGGCACGCCACGCGGACGAGGCGCGGTACATCCAGCCCTAGGTGACGCGCTCCCGATCCTTCTTGATCGCAAAGGTGGGTGGGTTATCGCGAGATTTGCCTCGTCCCAGGATTTTCGCCCCACTATGTCAAACTTTATTGCTGGCAACGGTCCCCCGGCAGATAATCCCTTTGCTTGACAGGGCGGGGGTTGCCGGGCGGCCTGCGCGCTTCTTCCGTGTAGGGAGGAGCCGCAGGTTGTCGGTTTGAATTTGGTCGAAACCCTTTTGTTACTTGAAGAACTGATTTCGGCGGTCCCATAAATTCGTGATTGGCCACATTGCGCGGGAGGCAGTGCGAAATGGATGATGTAACATTCAACGCCCGGGTTTGTCCCTGTGTTGAAGTGATCGAGGCCTGCGGCGAATGGTTCGTCCGCGTGGTCGAGGATGACCAGGAGCTGACCCGATCATTCAATCTGGAATCGTTCGCACTGGCCTATGCGGAAGGTCAGCGAATACGGCTGGGGCTTGCGGACTTCAAGCGATTGTAAACCCTAGTAGCCTTGCATGCTCGGCCCTTAGGCAGCCCAAGTGCGCGTGGTCTAATCGGCGACCTTGATGTCTGCGTTCGCCATCTCGTCCTTGAAGCTAACTTTCGTGCCCTTCTGCACCATCGAGGCGAGGTCTTCGGCATCCCAGTTGGTAAGCCTGATGCAGCCATGCGAGAAGGTCGTTCCGATCTTGCCGGGTTCGGGCGTGCCGTGAATGCCGTAGCTTTCGATAGAGAGGTCGATCCAGACCAATCCAACGGGGTTGTTCGGCCCTGCAGCAATGGTGAAGGGCCGCTTGGTCTTAACTCCCTTGAAGGCGAAGTCCGGATCATAGTGGTATGTGGGATTGCGTACGACACGTTTGATCTCTGCCTGACCGCTTGGCGCCGGCTTCTCGTTGCTCCCGATCGAGGCCGGGTAGACTGCGAGCCATCTGCCAGAGGCGTCAAGCACGCGCACCTGGCGAGTGCCCTTGTCGATCTCGACACCAGCAACAGCGGCGGGAGAATCGCCTCGGCCAACATCTGGGACCACCAACATCGTGCCGGCCTTCCTGAAGCCGATGCCGGGATTGAGCTTTCTGAGCAATTGCTCGCTGATATGGAAGCGCTCGGCAATCTTCTCCGCCGCGTTGTGATAGCCAAGCCTCGACAGACGGGCCATCCTCTCCAGGCGAGCCGGAATGCGCTTAGTGAAAGGTCCGCGCACATCCTTGGGTGTCAGTTCGTAGGCCACCAGAACGGGACTGGCGGAGGTTGCCATCAGTTTGTCCCAGGTTTCCCGAGTGAGCTTGCCGTCTGATGGGAATCCGTTCGCGGCCTGAAAGGCCCCAACCGCCTTGGCGAAGTTCTCTGAAAGGCGGCCGTCGATCAGGCCCGGCGAGAATCGGGCGCGATCCAGAAGAATCTGGGCTTTCAGTACAGCTGGATTGACGCCTTTGGGTGGGCTGACGACGAATTGGGCCTGATTGACGGCGGCTTGGTCCAGCTTGGCCGCCTCTGCCCCGCCGCAAGCGAGGACGAGCGCCACGGCGAAAAGGAGGAGCCTAAACATCGAGTCAACTCCGGAGTTGCACAGGACCTCCCTTATGACGCGGAACGGCCTTTGTGGTTCCGTTCGCCGACAGCTGATTCATCGGCAGATCTTATGGAAGGCTCGCCACGTCGATGTGGCGAGCCTTTGCAGTGCGACGGGCACTGATCACGTCAGGATAAGCACGATCTTCAGCGTGTCCGGATCGACGATGACGATCCGACCGTCGGCCAACACGAAATACTCGTAGGTTTCGTAGGCGGGTACGATCTTGACGATGCGCGCCGGCAGACGATGCAGCCGAATCTTGTGCCGGGGAATCTCGATGCCGACCGAAATATCGAAATCGACATTGGACACCGGCTCAACCCTGGTCTCCTTGATGACCTGGGTGATCTGGGTTTTCTGTTCGACCGTCACGTTGGTGATCGAAGCAGTCGACCCCTGATCGGTCTGTGTCGGGGTCTTGCCCTGAGCCTGCTCGTCGGTCTGGACCTTGGCTTTCCCCTGAGCTTGCTGGTCTGTCTGGATCTTGGTCTTGCCCTGGGCCTGCTGATCGGTGGTCGCACCTGCCTTGCCCTGGGCCTGCTCGTCGGTCTTGAGCTTGGTCTTGCCCTGGGCCTGCTCGTCCGTCTGGACCTTGGGCTTACCCTGGGCCTGCTGATCCGTCTGGACCTTGGCCTTGCCCTGGGCCTGCTCGCCCATCTTCATCTTCGAGCCTTTTTGACAGTCGGCCGTGCCGGCCGCGCAATTGGCGTCGGCGCCGGGTTTGGTCTCGGCTGGTTGTGTCTGCGCTGCTGCTGCCCCACAGCCAACACCGAGCGCCAGCATGCTGGTGATCAGAATATGTTTCATAAGGAAGTCTCCTCGAAAGGTGTCCGTCCCTTCATTGGGTAAACCTCAACCGAAAAGCTTTGTTCCAAGGAGAATTGGCAAAACCGACAGGCAGAAATTTGAAGGAACAAGCCCCATCCGATGGCGTTTACGACCAGGAGACCCGGCTGCGAAACGCGCAGCGCAAGGGCTCGCTCACAGTGGAAAGGAGACGATCATGAGAATGCATCTTACCACCGCCGCGGCAGGGCTTTTGCTCCTCGCCGGCGTTGGCGCTGCAGCCGCTCAGGATGTGATCATCCAGCCTGAGCAGGAAACGGTAATCAAGGAGTATGTGCACAAACAGCCGCTGGCTTCCATTAAGCTTCCCGGCGTGGAACTCAATGTCGGTACGGCTCTGCCCGATACCGTCGAACTTCACGAAGTTCCCAACGTCAAATACCGCTACGTCGTGGTCGACAACCAGACCGTGGTGGTTGATCCTGGCACACGCAAGGTCGTGAAGATTATTCAGTGATCCAAGTTCGGCCAAGCCCGCCGCTTTCCGGAGTGGCGGGCTTTTGCCGGTGCCAAGTCGGCCGAATGAGCTAACCCCGGCCTAATTGATTGGCTGGGGGCGATCGAGATGCTCTCGATGAGACCCTTTTTGGCGGAACGGCCTGCCAGGCAACGGGACATTGGACGGTCGATCGGAAATAGCGTCCGGGCCACCGCCACCTAAGACTGCCTTCCCGAATCGAGTTGCACCCCAAGTCGCTCCTTCCTTCTCCAGCGCACCACGGCGCGGTAACTGGTGCGATCTACAGGAACGTGAAGCACGAAACGGTCGGGAATTGCGATGTCGGCCTTCACCCGCAACTCCGCACCGTGAGCGTGCTGGTTACAAACCAGACAATTGATGCTGACGTCGCCGGAGTCGATTGTCGCTTCCTTCAGAACAAGGTCACGGATATGCGACCGTCGCTCTATTGGTGGGTCAGTCGGCACTGCCTTATTCCTCTGATTTGACGAACCGAAACCTTTCGTTCCGGAACGCGGGATGGAAGGAAACTACCGGCCCAGCGGCTGCCTCGAAAGACTGACGAGCTCGGCTTCGTCAACCACGCCGGCCATATAGTTCGCAATAATCCGGGATGCGAGAGCCTCGCGTGCTTCTGGCGATTGACCGTCGAGCTTGAGCTGCTGGAATACACGCCCCAACAGCTCAAGTTCGGATGGCTGCAGAATGCCAGCCTCCGTGGCTTTGCATCGAATGGGCACTTGTTATCCTCCACCGCGGTCAACGAACATACGACCGCGGCCAGGAAACTCAACTCCGCTGTTGAGGACGCCCAGGCGCGCAATGCCGTTTCGGACGTGCGAAGCTCTCACCCAGCGGCCTGTGCCGCGCTCGCCATCTTCATGGCGGATTGCCGGCCTGCTCCCGCAGCCAGGCGCAGAAATGCCTTGGAGCCATGCGGCGGTCGTCGGCGCGCATCAGCGCAAAGTGCCAGGCGGGACCGCTCAGCACGTGACGGAAGGGGGCGACCAGAAGGCCCTGGGCCAACAGAGAACCGAACAGGGTGGGCGACAGCAGCGCCACACCACCACCTGCCAATGCGGCATTGGCGTTGAGTTCATGGGTCGGGAAATCGACTGCGGCGAACCGTATGGCCGACGGGATTTCGCCGTGCGCCATGATAAACCATTGTTCCCAGTCGGGATGCGGCAAGAGCTCGAAATCGACCAGTTCCGCCGGAACGGCGAGCGAATGCGCTTCGAGCAGGGACGGCGCCAGCATTGGAGTCACGTCCACCGGGATGAGCCGGTGTTCCTCAAGGCCGGTCCACCCACCGCGACCCGTTCTGATGATGACGTCAAACGCGTTGGCATCGCGTATATCCGTCGAGACATCTAGCTCGATACCGGCCGGTCCTGACTCGGGATAGTGCGGTAGACGCGGTGCAAGCCAGCGTGATGCGAACGTGGGTGGTGCGGTGACCTTTAGAGGAGGCGTCGCCGCCTGAAATCGGTCGACCGCCTCTGCTATCCCGGCGAGTGATTCCCGAACCTGGCTTGCCAGCGCGGCGGCGGCAGGTGTCGGCACGACGCGCCCATGAACGCGTACAAAAAGCGGCTGCCCAAGCTCGGCCTCCAGCGAGCGGATACGCAGGCTAACAGCCGCGGGCGTCAGGAAAAGGCGTTCGGCCGCCCGCGCAAAGCTGGCGGTCGCAACGCATACTTCGAGAATGCGCAAGGATTCGAGCGAGGGCCGCATGATTAGTTTTCCTTGTGACAGCGACAAGAAGAGCGCGTTTTTTGAGTAACGCGCACTGGTGTAGATGCCGGCCTCGAAACTAGGAGGCATTTGATGTCGCTGCAATCAAGGCACTTGTTTACCCTCTTCATGACGCTTCACCCCGTCATGGATCTTGGACACACGCCGGCGGGCGGCCGACGTATTTTCGCGGTCTCGGGCGGAAACTTCGAGGGCGAGCGCATTAGCGGCACAGTCTCGCCGCTCATCGGGTCCGATCTGCTTCTCAGCCGGGCGGACGGCACATTCCAACAGGATGTCAGGCTGCTCCTCGTCGCCGACGATGGCGGCTTGATCATCATGACCTATCGCGGCGTCAGGCGCGCGTCTCAGGCCATCGACGAACGCCTGGCACGCGGAGAGTTGGTCGATGCTTCCGAATACTATTTACGCACAACGCCGTATTTCGAGACCGCTGCGCCGGCCCATGCCTGGCTCAACAGCATTGTATCGGTCGCCAGCGGTGGCCGGACGGCAAGCGGTGTCGAATATGAGGTCTTTGAAATCCTCTGACGTGACAGTGCGGCCACCCAATACGCCTCGCTTGGAGCGAGCATGGCAGATGATGCTTCGCTGGTTTTGGCTGCAAATGCAGAGGCGCCAAAGCTCGCGCATGCTGCGCGAGCTGACAGACGAGCAACTCAGCGACATTGGCCAGCGCCGCAGCTCCAACGGGAAAGTCTCGCCACGCCCAACAGACCGCCTTGATGAACGCTAGCCAGGCCATGTCACTCCGGTCGCTGAGCGGCGCAATCGGCAAGGCCGCCATCCCATCCTCGCCAGCCGTGCGGTATCTTCATCCCGCGGCCTGCGCCGACCTGCGCCGCGCGTCGCTCACCGTCAGCCAGACAGCGGAGACCAGGAAGTAGAAGGCGCCGAAGGCGGCATAGGGTGCGACGTTGGTGATGTCGATCGTCGCCGCACCGCCCGCCATCTTCACAAAGAAAATCCCGGCCAGCGCCGACTGGGCGCCGCTCAGCACCATTGCCCACTGCGCGCCGGACTTCCAGCGCCGGATGGCGGTGGCGAGTTGGAAAAGGCCGGACAGGACCGCCCAGACGCCGAACACCGCGAGCACCGCATTCATTGACTTGCCAAGCGCGATGGCGACCGCGAGCGTGGTGACGATGCTGATGATGAAGTTAAGCAACTGCGTCTTGTTGCGGTTCAGGCCGCCGCTGCGCCGGGCGTCGACGAAGTTGGCCAGCGCATCCCAGGCGGGATAGGCGACCAGCATGATGGCTGCCAGGGACGGCATTGCCCTGGCGACCGTGAACGCCAGCAGCACCCAGGCCGCCGCCACGGCAAAGCGTATGAAATAGTAGCTCTTGAGCCAGGTGGATTGGTTGGTTTCATTCGTGTTGGCAAGCATTCTGATTTTCCTTTCTCGTGGTTGATGTGTATACCTACTAGAAGGTAGGCATCGCGGACGCGTTGCGGGAATCGGTGGAGCGCTCGCCCTCTGTCGCCAGATTTCCTGTTAGTGAACCTTCGCCGATAGACGTTGCACGGTTGGCGTCAGGATGGTGTCAAATATGGCAGGGGTGCCATAGGCACGCGCCGACAGCATCGCGCCATGGACAGTCGCCATGAACGTCTCAGCCTCCAGCGCGGCAGAGCCGGCGAATTTGAGCACCCCCTGTTCGGCGCCCCGCTGCATGACCTTGGTCAGCCAGGACGACAGGAACCTGAAGTAGGCCCGCACCTCGACGGCAATTTCAGGCGGAAGTGCGGGGAGTTCGCTGGCAAGCAGCGCGCAGACGCAAAACGGGACGCTCGCATCTTCAATGCATTTTGCCCAATAGCCGGCATAGGTTTGAAGCAGTGCAAGCGGGTCAGGCAATTTGCTTTCCAGATCTGCCATGGCGATCTCGGTACGCTCGCGATGGCGGGCCACAAGCGTGCGAACAAGGTCGACCTTGCTGGGGAAATGATGGTGGATACTCGCCTTGCGGATCCCCACCACCTCAGCGATATCGGCGTAGCTGAATCCGTTGTAGCCGCCCGCCACGATGAAGTTTCGCGCCGACGCCAGAATCTGATCGGAGGTCATTACAAGATTGCTCATGGCGATTACCTACCTACTAGTAGGAATGTTGTCAACCCTGAATTTCTGGGCGAGGCGCCAAGGCCAGAGGCTGAATTGGCAATCCACCCAGAAATGAAAAGCCCGCCCGCCGAGCCAAGCAGGCGAGGTAGGGCAGGAAACCTTACGGCCAGTCCGCAAGAACGGGACAAGCCGCAACACGCCTCTGCCGCCCGCTAGAACCAGCGGCGGTCGCGTTCCAGGGTTTGCCCGAGCAGCAGGCCGATCAGCAGCCCGGCAATGCCACCAAGGACGAAAGCGCTGCTGATCGTGCCGGGATTCTGCTGGACGGTTTCGGACACCGTCTGCGCCTGCGACCTCAACTGCTGCGCTGCCCGTGCCGCGCGCTCAGTCGCGCTGCCATACCAGCCACCTGCCTCCTCGACGGCATCTTCGGCACGGTCGGCAAGTGTCCGGTTTATCTTGCTGATCTCGCGCTTCAGCGATGCAACCTGCTTTTCCAGGGCCTCCTGGGCTTCTCGGGCGGAAATCTTCGGGGTTTCGTTGTCGGCCATGGGCTGTTCCTTTCGTTGAGGTACAGGGAACGGCGAACAGACAAGGATGGTTCCGCTGCCCGCGCTCACCGCTATTCGCCTGGCCGGCCGCTAACTTTTGATGTTGAAACGCGCTTCGCGAGGCTTATAAAAATAGACGTTTCCCATTGCTCTTGAGGAGAATTGCGATGGATAACGTCCCGAGCAACAAAGTTGATCCACCCGCCATCGAAGTGGTCGAAGCCTGCGGCGAATGGTTCGTCCGCGTGGTCGAAGACGGCAAGGCAACCACAACGTCGTTCGAACTCGAGGCGTTCGCCCTGACCTTCGCCGAGGGCCAGCGAATGCGGCTGGGGTTGGAGAAGATCGCGCGGATTTAGCATTCGCTGCGAGTGCGAATCCATTAAGCCATGCAGAAACGCTGCGGACGGTGTCCGACCTGCTTCACCGCGCCCGCCTTGTCATTCGCGATGGCGGTCACGCGGTGGCGATGTTCGAAATAGACACGCTGCTGCAGGTCGCCCAGACCGAGGTCGCGCGCAGCCTCGAACGCAACGATCGCTGAACCTCCGCATGTCACTGCGAGCGGTGTTCATTTGCGGGCCGCAAAGGCTTTCATTCCCTTTTTGATGGACTTGCGGGCCGCGTTGGCGTCCTGCCAGCCTTTGAACCTGATCTCCTTGCCCGTTTCCGACACCGACGAGCGAAAGAACTGTTCGATCTCGCGCCTCAGATGCTCGGGCACGTGGTCCGCGGCGACCGGCTCGTCTTCTGCATCCTCCTTGCGTGGGCAAAAGATGTAGCGGTCATTGCGCAGGGCCGCGCCACCCTTGTCCTTCTGCTTGACCCGCAAGGCGCCCAGCAGGTCGCATTTGATGACGATGCCAGGGGCGGTCGCCGTCTGATGGATGACCAGCCCGTCGAGGGGATCGCCGTCCTCGCCGAGTGTCGAAGGGATAAAGCCCCAGTCGTAGGGATAGGTCATCCCGACCGGCAATGGTCGGACATAAGCGAAGGCCTGGATGGCCGGGTCATAGGCCATTTTGGCGGCAGCGCCGCGCGGGGTCTCGATCACCACTCTGACTAGGCCTTTGGTCGTGGTCGGCAGTTTCAGATAGTCGGGCATCGGCGTGACTCTGTCGCGGGTTCGCTTCGAATGGAACTTCAAGACCAGAAGAATGTTCCGGAGGACAGGCCGCAACGGAGATCCCGGCTAAGGAGATTTCAGGATGACAAGAGCTGCTCTGCATCTGCTCAAGGGCGTCGGCTATCTGATTTCGACCGCCAGTGTCGTCCTGCTGGCCATCGTGAGCTGGTCGAGCGCTTCACAAGATCAGCTGCTGGTTGCCTGCCTGCTCGGCGGCGCCGCGGCATCGATCGTCGGGATGTTCTGCCGATGGCTCACCTATGAGATCGAAAAGCGCCAGGAGGACAAATAGACGCCGGCCCGCCGTATGGACGCAAAGGGCCGCGCAAGAGCCGCCGAACCAACCCGCTGTTTTATCGATATCTCGGCGGAACCTGTCTCGGATGCCGGAGTTGACCTGAACTCCACCCCCAAAGAAAGGACAAGCAACAATGGCAACGACCAAGGCATCCTCCAAAGACCTCAGCAACCTGTTTCACGATACCCTCAAGGACATCTATTTCGCCGAAAAGAAGATCCTGGCGACACTGCCCAAAATGGCCAAGGCAGCGCAGAGCCGTGACCTGAAGGCAGCTTTCGAAAAGCATCGCCGCCAGACCGAAGAACATGTTGCCCGGCTGGAGAAAGTGTTTGCCGTCATCGGCAAGAAGCCGGTCGGCAAGACCTGTGCGGCAATCATGGGCATCACCGAGGAAGGCGCCGATGTCATGGACGAATACAAGGGCGCGGCGGCCCTCGATGCCGGCCTGCTGGCCGCGGCACAGTCCGTCGAGCATTACGAGATTTCGCGGTATGGCACCTTGCGCACCTGGGCCTCCGAACTCGGCTACAACGATGCGGTCAACCTGCTCGAGCTGACGCTGAGTGAGGAAAAGGAAACCGATGCGGCGCTGACCCAACTCGCCGAGTCGGCGGTCAACGTCGCAGCCGAAGCCGCTTAAGCAAAGCAGCAGCGTCGACGGCACTTCACAAGCATGTGCTCTGGAGCCTCGATGTTCACGCATCGGGGCTCTTCACGCATCCAACCGGCGATCGGAATTCTTCCATGCAAATAATCCGGACTGAGGTCGACGACACGATCGGGCGCGGCGGCCAACCCGTTCGGCGCGTGGTGTTTTGCGGTGAAGGCGGCGAATGCGTCAGCGTCGACATGGCAAAGGCGCAAGCAGCCGAGAATGAGGGGGCCACCATCGAGCGGGCGAGAGCGGTGCTCGTGCAGACCGCGACCTTCGGTTTGGCGGCCAACGACTACGAGGCTGAAAGCAGCGGCAATTTCGACGAAGTCGCGGTGACCGCCGTCAATGACGAGAGCGGTGCGACCTACATTTTCGAGTATCGCGATGGAGACGGCGCCCGCCAGGTTCCGGCCTCGACGATGCCAAGCTTCGAAGCGGCGCGCCAAGAGGCCATCCGCTGTGCCGTCGACGTGCTGGCCGATCTGCAACCGGGCACCGACGATCTGTCGGGCTGGCTGGTGCGGGTGCTCGACGAGAACGGCGGCCTGCTCTGCTCGATCGACGTTTCCGAGGCGGAAGCAGCGCGCCAAGCCGAGGTTGCCGCGTTTTGAAAGCGGTGAGGATCCATGTAGTCGGGAGTTAAGGATGGCGGCGCGCGGCCTGGTTCATGGCCCTCTGGGAGAAACCTGCCTTCATCTGTGCGTCGACATGCAACGGCTGTTCGCGCCCGAAGGGCCTTGGGCAGTACCCTGGGCGGAAAAGGTGCTCCCGGCGATTGAAGAGCTTGCCGGCAAACACCCCCATCAAACCGTGTTTACCCGCTTCATCCCTGCCGAGAAGCCCGGCGATGGAACCGGCATGTGGGCGCATTATTATCGACGCTGGGCGGACGTCACCCTTGCCAATATCGATCGCAGGCTCGTGGATATCATGCCGCAGCTGGCGCGTTTCGTTCCGCCCGCGACCGTGCTCGACAAGCGGGTTTATTCACCATGGACGGGAGGTCGCCTGGACGCTGCGCTGGCGGGGCGGGATGTCGACACGCTCGTCATCACGGGCGTGGAGACGGACGTGTGTGTGCTTGCCACACTGCTGGGCGCGATTGATCGAGGCTTCCGCGCGATCGTGGTGACTGATGCCGTCTGCAGCTCGGCCGACCAGACCCATAATGCGCTAATGGAACTCTACCGATCGCGTTTTAGCGAGCAGGTCGAGGCAGTTGCCATGCAGGACGTCTTGGAAAACTGGCGCTAGGCGAAGACAGGACCACGAGCATGAGAGCCTTCTTCCGAAACAACGGACTGACCATTGCTTTGATCGCGATGTTCCTGCTCAGCGTTCTGGGCATGATCTGGTCAGGTCAGGCCGCGCATAATGAAGATCTCCGGGAGCACGGCGCGCCATTGGTCGGCCTGGCAGCCTATGTGACGAGCGGCGACTTCCTGGCTGCCTTGTTCGAAAACTGGGAAAGCGAATTCCTGCAGATGTCGGCCTATGTGATGCTGACCGCGATGCTCTATCAGCGCGGCTCGTCCGAGTCCCGCGATCCCGATGATCCCGACAGACCCAACGACCAGATCCGGTCGGCCATGCGCCGGCAGATGCCAATCCTGTCCTGGCTCTATTCATACTCGCTGGGGATAGCCTTGGCCGTGCTGTTCATAGCATCCTTCGTCCTGCACTGGTGGGGGAGTATGGTGGCGTCGAATGCCGAGGCGCTGCGCCATGGCGGCCAAACTCAATCGCTCGCAAGCTACCTCTTCGACGCAAAGCTCTGGTTCGAGTCTTTCCAGAACTGGCAGTCGGAATTTTTGTCCACAGCGGTGCTGGTGCTGCTCTCGATCGTACTCCGGCACAAAGGCTCGCCGGAATCGAAGCCGGTGGGTGCGGCACATTCCGATACGGGTGACTAGGCAGGTCCGTGGCTTTGCCCAACTATTGGCGGAACCGGCGGCTCGGATCTGAGGGGGGAAGAGCCCGTCCCGTCGCCAGTCCCTGCTCGCAAGGAGTGAGCACGACGGGCGAGCCCGTAAGCTTGTCCGCCGCCAACACTAGCGCATCAGCCCCGCTGCGCGCAGTGCATCCTCGATGACCTTGGTGATCCCGCCTGCCGTGCCGCGCGCGTTGGCAGGCTCCGGCGTAGGGTCGACATGGACCGCGCGCGGTTTTTCCTTCGGCGCAAAGGGCTGCAACGCCGCGCCTGAAGCGGTTTCGGCATTCGCCTTGCGTCGCAGCTTTGGCTCGGTCAGCTCCCAGAAATGGGCAATGTGCCGTGTCGAGGAAATCCCGACATCCAGCATGAACGGCCCTGCTCCGCCAAGGCCATCGTCGCCGCTCGTCTTCAGCGGCGTGCCATGGCCCATGCCGGCAACGGTGTATGTCTCCAAGACGTCGCGTCCATCGCCGTCCGACCAGACTTTCCGCGTCTGACCGTCGACCTTTTCCGTGCGCGTCGGTCTCTCGCCGAGGCCGTGCACACTCTGCCATTGCGCCAGCACCGCGTCCGCATTGGCCGGCACGACGGTGGTGTCGGCCGAGCCTTGCCACACCGAAATCCGCGGCCACGGCCCCTTGTGCGGCGAGGCCGCCCGCAACAGACGCAGCAGCTCGGTTTTGGACGGGCCGCCGTGGCCGCGCATGCGGTCGAAGGCTTCGGGGATGGTCGAGGCGCTGCCATAGGCAAGCCCGGCAATGATCGCGCCGCCGGCAAACACTTCGGGATAGGCAGCCAGCATCGCCGCCGCCATGGCGCCGCCGGCGGAAAGACCGGTGACGAAGATCCGCTTGCGGTCGAGACCATGCGTGACGATAGCCGCCTCGATCATCTGGCGGATGGACGCCGCCTCGCCGCTGTCGCGGCTGATATCGCCTGGCACAAACCAGTTGAAGCAAAGACTGGCGTTGTTGGCGCGCTGCTGCTCGGGGAAAAGCACGGCAAAACCATGCTCGGCGGCAAGCTCGGTCCAGCCGGAGCCATGGTCGTAGCCGGCGGCAGTCTGGGTGCAGCCATGCAGCACGACGACCAGCGGCGCCTGTTTTGGAAGATTCTCCGGAAGATAGAGCCGCGCCCGCAAGGCGCCGGGATTGGACCCGAAGCCTGTCATGTCTGAGAGATGATCGTCCTTGCTCTGCCCGGAGCCAACCGGCCGGCTGCGCATCGCGCTCAGGCGAGCGATCGTATCGGATATATTTCGCAAATCGGTATCCTTGCGCGCCGGAATGGCAGTCGTGCACAACGCACTCGCAGCAATATCGTTGCTGCACTGCACAATAACAAGCTGCGCTGAGGATTAATGACCGATCATACAATCCGTTGCGCGACGCCGGAAACAACACTCAAAACCACGGCTGTTCATCAGGCCTTCAACCGGCGCTTGCGCAACCCACGCAACCCACCGGAAAACCCCCGGTTGCGCGGCCTTCGGCGGCACCGAAGCGGCGATGCGAAAGCGCTTTTGCGCCAGTTCCGCGATCACACCATATGAACCGATCCAACCTCTGCTAGCTTGTTGGGCGTGGGACTTGTCCCGCTTTGGCCGGTGCTTCAGGCAACCCCATCCCAACCCCCCGCCCCCTGTGGCGC
>NZ_JBWLUX010000054.1:0-24790 GCF_057784315.1 Mesorhizobium sp. CNPSo 4684
CATCGTCTCCTCGCCGGTCAGCCACCCCACCACAAACCGAAGCCGCTCATCCATGATGCCAGTCTCTCGCCAAACCATCGCCGGTCCTCCCGGCGAGGGAGAAAACTGTCACCCATCTAATCGGTCCATTCTGTTACCCATCTATCCGGCTCGGACACGCCAGCCCTTCTCCCCGTCACTATACGGGGAGAAATGCCCGGCAGGGCAATGAGGGGCAGCGCTGACATTGGCAGAATTGTCTGCTGTTGCGCCGGACCCATCATGTCCTTCCGCCTAATTGCGCGCAGCCTGAAAACATCGACAAGAAATTTCGCCGCCATATCTGCATCTTGTTGCTGCGTGCCGCATCGGCCCCAGGCCGATGACCGGGAGGATGGGCGCGCGTTCTGGCCCTCACGAAATCGCACTGGTCTGGCGGCGCAGATGTGTTGATATACGTGACCAGGCAACATTGGAGGATGAAGGTTATGGCCGACGTTGGGATGTTGCGGTTTCACGTGCCGGAGCCGGAGGTGCGGCCGGGCGGGACGCCTGACTTTTCCAACGTGCCTATCCCGAAGGCCGGTTCGGCGCCGCGACCGGAGATCGATGTCGATCCGCGCACCATCCGCGACATGGCGTTTTCGATCATCCGCGTGCTGAACCGCGACGGCGAGGCGGTCGGGCCGTGGGCCGGGCTGCTCAGCGATGAGGAGCTGCTCGAAGGCCTGCGCAATATGATGACGCTGCGCAGCTTCGACGCCCGCATGCAGATGGCGCAGCGCCAGGGCAAGACCTCGTTCTACATGCAGCATCTCGGCGAAGAGGCGGTGAGCTGCGCCTTCCGCAAAGCGCTGGCGCCGGGCGACATGAATTTCCCGACCTATCGTCAAGCCGGCCTGCTCATCGCCGACGGCTATCCGATGGTCACGATGATGAACCAGATCTACTCCAACGAGGCCGATCCGCTGAAAGGCCGGCAATTGCCGATCATGTATTCGTCGAAGGAGCACGGCTTCTTCTCGATCTCCGGCAATCTGGCGACGCAGTACATCCAGGCGGTCGGCTGGGCGATGGCCTCGGCGATTTCCAACGATTCGAAAATCGCGGCGGCCTGGATCGGCGACGGCTCGACCGCCGAATCGGATTTCCACTCCGCACTGGTGTTCGCCTCGACCTACAAGGCGCCGGTCATCCTCAACGTCGTCAACAATCAGTGGGCGATCTCGACATTCCAAGGCATTGCCCGCGGCGGCTCCGGTACGTTTGCCGCGCGCGGCCTCGGCTTCGGCATTCCGTCGCTGCGCGTCGACGGCAATGACTATCTCGCCGTGCACGCCGTGGCCAAATGGGCGGCGGAGCGGGCGCGGCAGAACCTTGGGCCGACGCTGATCGAATATGTCACCTACCGCGCCGGCGCGCATTCGAGCTCGGACGATCCGTCGGCCTACCGGCCGAAGACCGAGTCCGACGCCTGGCCGCTCGGCGATCCGGTCGTGCGGCTGAAAAACCATCTCATCCACAAGGGCGTCTGGTCGGACGAGCGTCATGCGCAGGCCGAAGCGGAAATCCTGGAAACGGTGATCGCGGCGCAGAAGGAAGCCGAGAGCCACGGCACGCTGCATGCCGGCGGGAAGCCGTCGACCCGCGACATGTTCGAAGGGCTCTATGCCGAGATGCCGCCGCATCTGAGGCGGCAGCGCCAGCAGGCGGGGGTCTGACCATGCCAAGACGCACCATGATCGAGGCCATTCGTGATGCCATGGACGTGTCGATGGCGCGCGACGAACGCGTCATCGTCTATGGCGAGGATGTCGGGTTTTTCGGCGGTGTCTTCCGCTGCACGCAAGGCCTGCAGGCCAAATACGGCAAGAGCCGCTGCTTCGACGCGCCGATCAACGAATCCGGCATTGTCGGCTCGGCCATCGGCATGGCCGCCTACGGGCTGAAGCCCTGCGTGGAGATTCAGTTTGCCGACTACATGTACCCGGCCTACGACCAGCTGACGCAGGAAGCAGCCCGCCTGCGCTACCGCTCGAACGGCGATTTCACCTGCCCGATCGTGGTCCGGATGCCGACCGGTGGCGGCATTTTTGGTGGCCAGACGCATAGCCAGAGCCCGGAAGCGCTGTTCACCCATGTGTCGGGACTTAAGACGGTGGTGCCGTCCAACCCGCATGATGCCAAGGGGCTGCTGATCGCCGCGATCGAGGATCAAGACCCGGTGATCTTCCTCGAACCGAAGCGACTCTACAACGGCCCGTTCGACGGCCATCACGACCGGCCGGTGACGCCATGGTCGAAGCATGAGCTGGGCGAAGTCGCCGACGGCCATTACACGGTGCCGCTCGGCAAGGCGGCGATCCGCCGGCAGGGCTCGGCCGTCACGGTGCTAGCTTACGGCACCATGGTCTATGTCGCACAGGCCGCCGCTGAGGAGACCGGCATTGACGCTGAGATCATCGATCTGCGGACGCTGCTGCCGCTCGACCTCGACACCATCGTCGCCTCGGTAAAGAAGACCGGGCGCTGCGTCGTCGTGCACGAGGCGACGCTGACCTGCGGCTTCGGCGCCGAGCTTTCGACGCTGGTGCAGGAGAACTGTTTCTATCACCTCGAGGCGCCGGTGGCGCGCGTCACCGGCTGGGACACGCCCTATCCGCATGCACAGGAATGGGAGTATTTCCCGGGCCCCGCCCGTGTCGGACGCGCGCTCATTGAAACCATGGGAGCTTAAGATGGGCGAACACATCATCAAGCTGCCCGATGTCGGTGAAGGCGTCGCCGAGGCCGAACTTGTGGAATGGCACGTCAAGGTCGGCGATCTCGTGCGCGAGGATTCCGTGCTTGCCGCCGTGATGACCGACAAGGCGACGGTGGAAATCCCCTCGCCGGTCGATGGCGAGATCCTGTGGCTGGGTGCCGAGATCGGCGACACGGTAGCGATCGGCTCGCCGATCGTGCGGCTGAAAGTGGCGGGTGAGGGCAATGTGAAGCCGGATGCGGCCGGGCAGACGGCGAAGGCCGAAGAGCCGGCGAAGCCGGCCGAGGCCAAGCCCGAAGCTCCGCCTGCGGCCAAACCCAAGGTGTCAGAGCCGGTAGCCAAAGCTGCGCCTGTTGCGGTCGCGCCCAAAATCCCGGAGCGGGTTTCCGGCGCGCGGCGCCCGGAGGGCGAAAAGCCCTTGGCATCGCCAGCCATTCGGCTGCGGGCCAAAGAGGCAGGCATCGATCTGCGCCAGGTATCGGGAACCGGCCCGGCCGGCCGCATCAGCCATGAAGACATCGAGGCTTTTCTGGCGCGCGGGCCGCAGCTGGCGAAAGCATCGGGCCTCGCCCGCAATGACAGCGTCGAGGACATCAAGGTCATCGGGCTCCGACGCAAGATCGCCGAGAAAATGTCGCTGGCGAAGTCACGCATTCCGCACATCACCTATGTCGAGGAGATCGACGTCACCGCGCTCGAGGAACTGCGCGCCGCGCTCAACAAGGAAAAGCGCAAGGGTGTCGAAAGGCCGAAGCTGACGCTGCTGCCGTTCCTGATGCGGGCGATGGTCAAGGCGATCGCCGACCAGCCCAACATCAACGCGCTGTTCGACGACGAGGCCGGCATCATCCATCAGCATGGCGGCGTCCACATCGGCATCGCCGCACAGACGCCGTCGGGCCTGGTGGTGCCGGTGGTCAAGCATGCCGAGGCGCGCGACCTCTGGGATTGCGCAGCCGAACTCAACCGGCTTGCCGAGGCGGCGAAGTCGGGCACGGCGAGCCGCGACGAACTGTCGGGCTCGACCATCACCATCACCTCGCTCGGCGCCATGGGCGGCGTGGCGACGACGCCGGTGATCAACCACCCGGAAGTGGCGATCGTCGGCGTCAACAAGATGATGGTGCGGCCGGTCTGGGACGGAACCCAGTTCATCCCGCGCAAGATGATGAACCTGTCGTCGAGCTTCGACCATCGGGTGGTCGACGGCTGGGACGCGGCGGTGTTCATCCAGCGGATCAAGGCGCTGCTGGAAACGCCGGCGCTGATATTTGTGGATTGAGGGTGATGAGAACGGTCGCAAAGGCCCCCTCACCCGGATTGCCAACCGAATTGCAAAGGCAATTCGGGGCAATCCGACCTCTCCCCGAGGGGAGAGGAGGGAGCCGACGCTGGCGTCCGCCTCTTCTCCCCAGCGGGGAGAAGGTGGCCTCGGAGCGGCCGGATGAGGGGGCCTTCGCCACCAGAAAGAGCGTGCCATCATGAAAGAAATCTCCTGCAAGCTGCTTGTCATCGGCGCCGGGCCTGGTGGCTATGTCTGCGCCATTCGCGCCGGCCAGCTCGGCATCGATACGGTGATCGTCGAAGCCGGCAAACCGGGCGGCACATGCCTCAATGTCGGCTGCATTCCGTCCAAGGCTCTGATCCATGCGGCGGAAGAGTTCGAGGCGGTGTCGCATATGGCCGGCGGCACCAGCCCGCTCGGTATTTCGGTCAGTGCCCCAGCGCTCGATCTCGGCAAGACCGTCGCCTGGAAAGACGGCATTGTGAGCCGGCTGACCAGTGGCGTCGCCGGGCTGCTGAAGAAGGCCAAGGTGAAAACCGTTTATGGCTGGGCGACGTTCCGCGACGGCAAGACCGTCGCGGTCGAGACGGAAACCGGCACCCAGATCATCCGCGCCGAGACCGTGGTGATCGCCACCGGTTCGGCGTCGGTCGAGCTGCCGTTCCTGCCGTTCGGCGGGCCGGTGATTTCATCGACGGAAGCGCTCGCTCTCAGCGAAGTGCCGAAGAAGCTCGCGGTTGTCGGCGGCGGCTATATCGGGCTGGAGCTCGGCATGGCCTTCGCCAAGATGGGGGCGGAAGTGACCGTGGTCGAGGCTCTGCCGCGCGTGCTGGCGCAGTATGATGCCGAACTGACCCGTCCCGTGGCGAAGCGGCTGACCCAGCTCGGCGTTGAGGTCATGACCGGCGCCAAGGCGAAGGGGATCAAGGGCGACGCGTTGCGGGTCGAGACCTCGGATGGCAAGAGCGTCAAAATCGCCGCGGACAAGATCCTGGTCACTGTCGGCCGTAAGCCGGTGACCGAAGGCTGGGGCCTCGACCAGATCGACCTCGACATGGCCGGCAAGTTCATCAAGATCGACGACCAGTGCCGCACCTCGATGCGCGGCATCTATGCCATTGGCGACGTCACCGGCGAGCCGATGCTGGCGCACCGGGCGATGGCGCAAGGCGAAATGGTGGCCGAGATCGTCGCCGGCCACAAGCGCAGCTGGGACAAGCGCTCGATTCCTGCCGTCTGCTTCACCGATCCGGAACTGGTCACGGCGGGGCTGACGCCGGAAGAGGCGAAGGCGCTGGGCGAAGTCAAGATCGGCCAGTTCCCCTACGCCGCCAATGGCCGGGCGATGACCAAGCTCGGCGAGGACGGGTTCGTGCGCGTCGTGGCGCGTGCGGACAATCATCTGGTGCTGGGCATCCAGGCGGTCGGGCAAGGCGTGTCGGAACTGGCGGCGGCGTTCGGCCTTGCGCTGGAAATGGGGGCGCGGCTGGAGGATATCGCTGGCACGATCCATGCGCATCCGACGCAGGGTGAGGGATTCCAGGAAGCAGCGCTGAAGGCGCTGGGGCACGCGCTGCATATTTGAGGGGGCGTGATCTCCCTCCTCGAGGGGGAGATGGCCGGCAGGCCAGAGGGGGTCGGTTCGACTGGATGCGACCTCCCTTGCGGCTGATGAAGTTACCGCTTCACGCGCAACGACCCCCTCTGTCGCCTTCGGCGACATCTCCCCCTCAAGGGGGGAGATTAGGCTCCTCAGCTCGCCAGCCGGCTCACCATCTCGTGCTGGGCATATGCGCGGCCGAAGCGGTTGGCCAGGAATGCGTCCAGCGCGATGTCTTCCTGCTTGACGAAACCGGTCGCCGGCAGGCTGCCGTCGGCCAGCATGTCGAGCACGGCGCAGATGCCGGAGGCGGTGGTGATCTGGATGGCGCTGCGCACCTGGTCGCCGACGCGTTGCGAATAGATCTTGTTGGCGTAGGTTTCCTGCAGCAGGCGGCCGTTGCGGCGACCCGAGACGGTGACGAAGACGATGACCACGTCCTGCAGCGTTGCCGGCAAAGCGCTCTCGAAAATGTCCTTCAGCACATCGCGGCGGTGGCGCAGGCCAAGGTCGTTGAGCAGCGCCTTCATGATCGCGGCATGGCCAGGATAGCGAATGGTGCGGTAGTTCAGCGTGCGCACCTTGCCCTTCAGCGTCTCGGCCAAAGTGCCGAGCCCGCCCGAGGTGTTGAAGGCCTCGTAGGTGACGCCGTCGAGCGAGAATTCCTCGCGCTCTTCGAGCGGCGGCACTTCGATCAACTCGCCTTCGACGATCGCCTCGCAAGGCTCGCAATATTCATTGATGACGCCGTCGGTGCTCCAGGTCAGATTGTAGTTCAGCGCGTTGGACGGGTATTGCGGCAGTGCGCCGACGCGCATGCGCACGCTTTCCAGCGTATCGAAGCGGCTGGCGAGATCATTGGCGACGATCGAGATAAAGCCCGGCGCCAGGCCGCATTGCGGGATGAAGGCGCTCTTGCCCGACTTGGCCAGTTCCTTGACGCGGCGGGTCGAGACGACATCCTCGGTCAAATCGAGATAGTGGACGCCGGTTGCGGCGGCCGCCTCGGCGATGCGGGTGGTGAGATGGAAAGGCGCGGCGCTCAGCACGGCGAAGGCGCCGGCAAGGGCTGCTTCCAATGCGCCGAGAGCGGTGATGTCGAGCTCCAGCCCCTCGACACCGGCTGGGAGTTCGGCCGCGGCAAGCTGTGTGGCCGCGCGGTCGACAACGGTGACGTGGTAGTCGCCGGTGTCGGCGAGCATGCCTGCAATGGTGGAGCCGATCTTGCCGGCGCCGACGACGATGATTTTCTTCATGATTCGATCCCTCACAAAAGCCTTTGGCCCGAACCGCTGCGCGGTGGGCGACATGACATTGAGAATCGCAGCTTGCCTGGCGAAAGGAAGCGTGGAATTGTTCGAAACGAACCCTCTCTTTGGACGATAAGACGACAGGGATCGTCGAAATGCTCAGCGACGCCGAACAAAAGCTGCTTTCCCTGCTGCGCGCCAATGCACGCGCGTCGACCGCCGAACTGGCGCGCCAGCTCGGCGTGTCGCGCACCACCGTGCAAAGCCGGATCGAGCGGCTGGAACAGCGCGGCATCATCACCGGCTATGGGGTGCGGCTGGCGCCCGACTATGAGCAGGGGCTCGTCCGGGCGCATGTGCTGCTCACCGTGACGCCGAAGCTCGCCGACAAGGTGGTGCGGGCGCTGCAGGCGTTGCCGCCGGTGAGGACATTGCATTCGGTGAGCGGCAATTTCGACATGATCGTCATCGTCGACGCACCGTCGATCCGGGATCTCGACGCGCTGCTGGACGAGATCGGGGCGATGGACGGGGTCGAGCGGACATCGTCGTCGATTATCTTGTCGACGCGGATTGATCGGTGAGGAGCTGATCTCCCCCCTTGAGGGGGAGATGGCCGGCAGGCCAGAGAGGGGTCGGTTCGGCTGGATGCGACCTTCTTGCGACCGATGAAGGTTAGCGCTCCACGCGAGGCGACCCCCTCTGTCGCCTTCGGCGACATCTCCCCCTCGAGGGTGGAGATTAGCAGCGCTATGCCCTCCGCCTTTCCGGCCCATTGTCCAGCCACGCCACATCCTCCGCCGACAGCTTGATGTCCAGCGCCTTCAAACTGTCCTCCAGCTCGTCCAGCGTGCGCGGGCCGATCAATGGCACCGACGGGAAGGGCTGCGCCAGCACATAAGCCAGCGCGACATGGATCGGGCTTTTGCCCAGCCGTTGCGCCAGCTCGATCGCGCGGTCGCGGCGGCCAAAATTTTTCTCGGAATACCAGACCCGCACCAGCTCCTCATTGTCCTGTTTGTCGCGGCCGGCGCGGTCGGTGAAGAAGCCGCGGCCCTGGCTCGACCAGGCGAAGTTCGGCATCTGCCGCTTCGTCAACCATGCCTTCCAGTCGTCGGTGGATGAGGTGATGCAGCCGGCCCAGATCGGCTCCAGCATTTCGGCCAGCGAGAAATTGTTGGAAAGGGCGCCAGGCTTCTGTTTGCCGGTCCTGTCGGCATAAGCGATCGCCTCGTCTATGCGCGCCATCGTCCAGTTGGAGCCGCCGAACGGACCGCGGATGCGGCCGGCTTTCGCCTCGGCGTCCATCGCATCGACGAACTCGCCGACCGGCACATCGGGATTGTCGCGGTGCATGAAATAGATGTCGACATGGTCGGTCTGCAGCCGGTCGAGCGACTGGGCGAGCTGTTTGCCGATGACATCGGGATAGCAGAGCGGCGAATGCGCGCCCTTGGCGATGATCACCGACTGTTCGCGCACGTCACGGTTTTTCAGCCACTGGCCGAGCAGCGTCTCGGTGTAGCCGGCGCCGTAGACATAGCCGGTGTCGAACAGATTGCCGCCGACCTCGAAGAAGGCGTCGAGCAGGATCGAGCCGGAGGAGAAGGTGCGGAAATCCTCGAAGCCGAGCGCCACCACGGAGGCCGGTTTCGACAGGCCTGGAATCGTGCGCTTGCCGATAGCGGTGCCGTCGGTGCGCAGCGAGCGGCCGGAGATGGTGCTGATACGCTTAGCCGGCTTTTCGATCTCGTATTCGAGGCCGACCGCACTGCGCCATCTGTCGAGCACACGGAGCGTGCCGAGGCTGTCGGCCCAGGACATGCCCGGCCAGGCGAATTCCTGGCTCCCGGCCAGGATCGCCTCACCGGCGGCGTCGACCTCGAAGGAGTAGAGATGGCGGGTCTCGTTGACGCTGATGGTTTCTCGTTTGCCATTCGAGCCGATCACGTCGATCTTGCCCAGGCCGACATCGCGGTTGCCGCCGGCGAACCAGAAATCCGGCACCTCGATGCGGCCCTTGGTGCCGAGGATTGAGAGCATATTCTCCTGGTTGAGTGAGATGCTGCAGGACACCTGGGCGACGATCCCACCCGGGAAATGCAGCAGTGCCGAAGCCCATTCGTCGACACCGGACTGGCCGAGATGCGCGGTGCCGACGACCTTGTCCGGCTCGGCGAAGGGTTTTCCGGTCGCCGCGCCGGCGATCAGCCGCACCATCGAGACGGGATAGCCGCCAACGTCGAGAATGCCGCCGCCGGCAAGATCATTGGCGTAAAGCCGGTGCTCAGGCATGAAGCCCGGCATGGCGAAGCCGAAGCTCGACTTGATCATCCTGACTTCACCGATGACGCCGGACTTGATCAGCTCGACCAGCTTCAGCGTCTGCGGGTGCAGCCGGTACATGAAGGCCTCGCCGAGGAAGGTGCCGGCCTTGCGCGCGGCATGGATAATGGCGTCGGCCTCGAAGGCAGTCAGCGCCAGCGGCTTTTCGCACAGGACGTGCTTGCCGGCCTCGGCCGCCTTGATCGCCCATTCGGCGTGGCCGGGATGCGGTATGGCGATATAGACGGCGTCGATATCGGGGTCGTCGAGCAGCGCCTGATAGCCGTCGAGGATGCGGGCGCCGGGAAATGTCTGGGCTAAGCCCTCCTTGCCGGGGTTGCGGGCGCCGAGCGCTGCCAGCGTGCCGGTGCGCGATCCGGCCACGCCGCCGGCAAAGGCTTTGGCGATGTCGCCCGGCCCGAGGATTCCCCAACGGATGGGCGCGGTTGAAGTCATGGTCATTCTCCTTGGAAAGGCTTGAAGGGCTCAGCGCAGACGCTGGCCGTTTTCATCGAACAGATAGGATTTGCGGATGGACACGGTGATCTCTGATGTCTCGGGGACCTTCGCCGCGTCGCGCTGGATCACCAGGTCCTCGCCATGGGCGGTCCTGGCATAGATGAAGCTGGTGCCGCCGAGATGCTCGACCACGTCGATACCGACGGTGAGGTCGGCATCGCCTTCGCCGGCATTGCCGAAATGTTCGGGCCGCACGCCGACGATGACCTTGGCTCCGGTTTCCGGCACGGCTCCGGCCAGCGGCTGCATGATACGGGCCTTTTCCTCACCCACCAGCTCGACGGTGACGCTTCTCGTGTTGCGGCCGACGACGCGACCCTTGATGAAATTCATCTTCGGCGAACCGACAAAGCCGGCGACAAACTGGTTGTCGGGATTGTCGTAGAGATCGAGCGGCCGGCCGATCTGCTCGACATGGCCGCCGCGCAGCACCACGATCCGGTCGGCCAGCGTCATCGCTTCGGTCTGGTCGTGGGTGACGTAGATCATCGTCGTGCCAAGCTCCTTGTGCAGGCGCGAGATCTCGACCCGCATCTGGACCCTGAGCTCGGCGTCGAGATTGCTCAGCGGCTCGTCGAATAGGAACACTTGCGGTTCGCGCACAATGGCGCGGCCGATGGCGACACGCTGGCGCTGGCCGCCGGAGAGTTGCTTGGGCCGCCGCGCCATCAGCTCGCTGATGCGCAGGATCTCGGAGGCCCGTTTCACCCGCCGATCGGTGTCCTCCTTCGGGTTGCCGGTCATTCTGAGGCCAAAGCTCAGATTCTGCCCCACCGTCATGTGCGGGTAGAGCGCGTAGGACTGGAACACCATGGCGATGCCGCGGTCGGCCGGCTCGACATCGTTCATCACCTTGCCGCCAATGGCGATCTCGCCGCCGCTGATGTCCTCCAGCCCGGCGATCATCCTGAGCAAGGTCGACTTGCCGCAGCCGGACGGGCCGACAAAGACGACGAACTCGCCGTCGGCGATATCGATGTTGGCGCCATGGATGATCTCATAGACGCCGAAGCGCTTGATGACGTTGGTGAGGGTGACTGCCGCCATGTCGCTGTTGTCCCTATTTCACGGCGCCGGCGGCAATGCCGGCGATGAAGTGGCGCTGCAGCAGCACGAAGACGACGAGCATCGGCACGGTCAGCATGACGGCGCCGACCATCAGGCCGCCCCAGGAGACCTTGGTCAGGCCGATCAGCGTGCCGAGCGCCACCGGTGCTGTCATCGCGCCGGGCTGGCTGTTGATCAGCAGCGGCCAGAGGTAATTGTTCCAAGAGGCGAGGAACAGAATGATGGCCAGTGCCGCCAGCATCGGCCGCGCCAAAGGCAGTGCGACGAACAGGAAGATGCGCCATTCCTTGACGCCTTCCACACGGGCGGCGTCGAACAGATCGTGCGGCATCATCGAGAAGGCCTGGCGCATGAACAGAACGCCGAGCGAATTGAACAAAGGCGGCACGATCAGCGCCACCCAGGTGTTGGCGAGCTGGAAGTCGCGCGCCACCATGATGAATTGCGGGATCAGCACCACCGCGTAGGGCAGCGTGATGGTGCCGAGGATGATGGCGACGACGAAACCTTTGCCGACGAAATGGTAGCGCGCCAGCGCCCAGCCCGCCATCGAGGTCAGCAGCACCGACAGCACGGTGTAGGTCACCGCCACCGAGACCGAAATGCCGATGGCGCCGACAAAGTCGGTATCGCGCTGCAGATTGTGGAAGTTTGCGAGGAAATTGTCGTGCGGCAAGAGCTCGATGCCGGGGCTGAAGATGCCGTTGTCGGGCATGGTCGAGAAGACAATCATCATCCACAGCGGAAAAAGCCAGACCAGCGCCAGCGGCGTCAGGACGAGATGCAGCAGGACGCTGCGGCCGAGCCGGCGTTGCGAGAGCGAGCTCATTTAGGTTCCCTCGTCAGCCACAGCTGCACCAGCGTGATGGCGATGGCCAAACCGGCCATGGTGTAGGCGACGGCCGAGGCATAGCCGAAATTG
This sequence comes from Mesorhizobium sp. CNPSo 4684, assembly GCF_057784315.1. Lineage (NCBI taxonomy): Bacteria > Pseudomonadati > Pseudomonadota > Alphaproteobacteria > Hyphomicrobiales > Phyllobacteriaceae > Mesorhizobium > Mesorhizobium sp. CNPSo 4684. Next base: position 11,713 of record NZ_JBWLUX010000054.1, read on the forward strand.
AGCGAGCGGAACCCCTGGCGGTAGAGCAAAAGGCCGAGCGTCTCGGTGCCGCCGCCAGGGCCGCCGCGCTCGGTGATCAGGAACGGCTCGGTGAACAGCTGCATGGTGCCGATGATCGACAGCACGGCGCAAAAGACGATGACCGGCTTGAGCAGCGGCAGCGTGATGTAGAAGAATTGTTTGACCTTGCTGACGCGGTCGAGCGTCGCTGCCTCATAGACATCGTCGGGGATCGATTGCAGGCCGGCGAGCAGGATGATGGCGTTGTAGCCTGCCCAGCGCCAGGTCACCGCGATCATGATCAGCGCCATGGCCGGCGTCACATTGGAGAACCAGTCGATCTTGGCCAGGCCGACGCTGGCGAGCAGCTTGTTGATGATGCCGAAATCCAGATTGAACATCAGCCGGAACACTGCGGAGTAGGCGACCTCGCCGACCACGACCGGAGCGAAGAAGGCAAAGCGGTAGAGCCCGCGGACTTTCAACAGCGGCGAGTTCAGCAGCACCGCCATGACGATGGCCAGCGAGATCATCACCGGCACCTGGATGACGAGGATGAGCAGTGTGTTCTTCAGCGCGTTGAAGAAAGCGGGGTCGCCGATCAGCCGGCCCCAGTTGAAGGTCGGCGCAAAACGCCACGGCACGGTGCGCGTCGCCTGGAACGAGATCATGAACGAGGAGATGATCGGCCACACCCAGAAGATGGCGAAGATCAGCAGGTAGGGTGTGAGGAAGCGATACGCCGTGGCGTTCTGGTAGCGCATGGTCTCCTCCTCCTTCCGCTTTCCCGGTTGATATCCGGCTTGTTGTTAGCCGGCGTTCAATTACTAAGGCTTGGCGCCGCCCCTCATCCCCCTGCCGGGACCTTCTCCCCGTATAGTGACGGGGAGAAGGGGCTGGCCGCAGCCTTGGTGCTCTTCCTGCAACGCTAGCGATTGGCGAAATGTTCGGCGAGAGCGTCCCTCTCCCCGTCACTATACGGGAGAGGATGCCGGCAGGCAGGTGAGGGGCAGCGCCAACAGTCCGGCAAGTTGCCCTATATCTGACCCGCCAACATCTCCGCCTTCGTCACTTGATCGGCAACCCCGTTGCTGCCGCGATCTGATTGGCGGCGTCGTCAAGCGCCGCCTTGGCATCGGGATAACCACCGCCGAGGTATTTGGTCTGCACGGCGCGCATGATGATCTCGGCGTCGCTCTGGAACGGCGTGCCGCGGCTCGGCACCACTTTGGGTAGGGTGGCCAAAATATCCTTCCACACCGCCTGGCCGCCCCAATAGGGCAGGCCTTCAGAGACATAGGGGTCGTCGAGCGCCGAGATCAACGACGGCACCAGGCCGAACTCCTTCAGCATGGTGATCTGGCCCTCATTCGTCTCCAGCGTGTATTTCAGATAGGCGTAGGCCGCTTCCTTGTTCTTCGAGGCCGAGGTGATGGCGAGCGACGAGCCGCCGAGATTGGCGGCGCGCGGGCCGTCGGCGGTCAGGCTCGGCATCGGGTAGACGCCCCATTTGCCATTTTCGCCGGCCGATTCGGTGCGGATGGTGCCCTCATACCAGCCGCCATAGATCTGGGTGGCGACGGTGCCGGCGGTGTTGTTGGTGATCTTGGTGCCCCAGTCGGCCGACGACATGATGCCGGCGTCTTTCATGTCCTTGATCTTGGTCAGCGTATCGACGCATTTCGGCTGGTTGACGGTGATCGACTGCCCGTCCTCGGCGAAATAACCGCAGCCCTGCTAGTTGGAGATCATGCGGAAGAATTCGGTGTCGCCGTTGAAATCGGCATTGGTCATGGTGACGCCGGGATTGGCGGCCTGGATCTTCTTGCCCGCCGCAATGAAATCGTCCCACGTCTTGATCGAGGCCGGATCGACGCCGGCCTTCTCGTAGAAATCACGACGGTAGAAGGCGGCGACCGGGCCGGAATCCCACGGCATGGCATAGGCCTTGTCGCCCACCTCCAGTTCGGTGCGCTTGAAATCGGGGAATTTCTTCTGGTCGTCTGCGCTATAGCCCAGCGTGTGCAAATCGACGAAGCAGTCGGGGAACTGGCTCCAGTAGTTCTCGGCCTCGCCATTTTCGATCGAGACGATATCCGGCAGGCCGACGCCGCCGGCGGCACAGCCGGCGATCGACTTGTCATAGGTCGGCTGGTTGCCGAGGTCCTGAACGGTGACCTTGACGTCCGGATATTGCTTGTTGAAGCCGGCGATCGTCGACTTCAGCGACGAAGCGGCGATGTTCCAGCTCCAGATCGTGATTTCGCCAGACTGCGCGAGGGCCGGGCCTGAGCCCAGGCCAAGCGCCAGCGCGGCACAGATCAGTGTCGTGCGCATTGAAATCCTCCCATTTCATTTGCTCTCTCTTCGCGAGCATGGCTAAACTAAGCAGCGCGGAAGGCTTGTCCCCGACAACGGGAATAAAGAATGGGCGGAAAGTAAGATGCCGGAACGGCCGTTTTACCAGCCTGGCGCCAGCAGCGTCGAAGGCCTGCCTATGGCCTTGCAGATGTTCCACAATCACCCGCTGGTGATGCTCAAGCCGCATTGGCATGCCCAGGTCGAGGTCAATTTCATCGTCCGTGGCAGTGTGCATTACCGCATGGCCGAGCACGAGATTTCACTGTCGGCCGGCGATATGTGTCTGTTCTGGGGCGGGCTGCCGCACCAGATGGACGATCTCTCCGACGACGCTATCTATGCCGGCGCGCATCTGCCGCTGGTGCATTTCTTCCGGCTGCATCTGCCGACGGACATCCGCCACCGGCTGATGACGGGCGCAACGTTGGTGACATCGGCCACCGACCCGGCGGACCATCACAATTTCGAGCGTTGGAACCGCTATTTCCGCTCGGGCGATCCGGCCATAACCGAACACGCGGTGAATGAGCTGCTGCTGCGGCTGGAGCGGGTGCGGTTCGAGCCCTACCGGCTGGTTCCGGAAACCGCCAGCCAGGAAACCGGCGGCCCGTTCGACCAGCAATCGCTGCGCAATGTCGGGCGCATGTGCGACTTCATCGCCGAGAATTTCCTCTACGACATAGACTGCGTCGACATAGCGGCGGCGGCCGACATCCATCCGAAATACGCCATGAGCATCTTCAAGAAGTCGACCGGCATGACGCTCAACGAATATATGAACCTCTTGCGGCTGAGCTACGCGCAGGCGCTTTTGATGCATGAAGATGCCAATGTGCTGCGCGTCGCCATGGATTCAGGCTTCGGCTCGCTCAGCGCCTTCAACAAATCGTTCCGCAAGCTGGCCGGCATGTCGCCCTCGGATTTTCGCCGCGAGCGTACGACCGCCGGATATACCGTGATTTAGTCGGGTCCCTGCCTAGCGGCTGCGACCGCGGACTATTCAACGCGAAAAACCCGCTCCCAAAGAACAACTCTAGGAGCGGGCCGTCAGCGACCGGAGGACATCCAGCCGAAGCTGCTACTCGATGATCTGAACGATCTTGCGCGTATCCGGGTCAACGAGGACTGCATGGTCTCCGACGACCGTATACTTGTACTTGACGTCGGGGACGTCGATTGCGTGAAGCTCGACCGTATCTGGCAGTGCCGTGCCGACATTGAGTTCCACGCCGAGCAGGCTGACCGATGCGAGCTTCTGCTTGTGGATGTATTCGCGAACCATCGTCTGCTGTTCAGGCTTAAGGACGACGACAGTGTCCGCTACGGCTGCGCCAAGTCCGGCGACCAGTGCAAGACCTGCGGCGATAGTGACAAGGTACCTTTTCATGGCAAAAACCTTTCGATGTTAAGGGCCGATTTCAACACTACATGTTCTCTGCCCAAAGCATCCAACTCTTCCAGGTATCTATTGTTCCGTAAGCTTGCTAATTATTGGCTCTGCGCTTCAGTGACTAACTGCCGGGTTAGCATGCCCGCCCGATGGTTCGTCGAGCATCCCTCACAAACGATCGTGCCGCTGGCCAGTCACGTAAGCCAGAAACCGGCGAAAAGAACCGTCAACATAAGGGAGACGGGCACAGCAAGAAGCCACCGAGCTTCCATAACGCTGGTGTCTCGATCAACCATTTGCCTTTCGCTCTGTTAGCCGACTTCACTGCAGAGAACGGTGCCCCTGTGCGATCGTTCCGCCTGTGGGACTACGGTCCCAGGGGACGTCCGACCGAAGTCCTAACGTCAAAGGCAGACGGCCGGATGCGGCAACCAAAGCTTGTCGGCATATTGGAGATGCGCGGCCGAGCGTCAGTGCCTTCGCCGGCGCGAACCCAGGGTGCCCGCTGCTCCCCGCGGCGGCGGGCACCTGTATGTCGGCGCGAACTGTTCGTTGCACCGATGACGACCGTCAGGCCGGGATGACCATCCTCGGGCGCCACGGCAGGTCGGCGATCACGCCAGAACAGCAATCTCCTGGATGAAGTCCAGAAGCGCGCGGACCTTGGCCGGCGGCAGGTGGCGCGAGGGATGATAGGCATAAAGCGGAAAGCGTTCTTCCGACCATTCCGGCAGGATCTGAACAAGCTCGCCTCGCGACAGGAAGGGCGCCAGGCCGATCGCGAGGCTCTGGAAGATGCCTTGACCGGCCAGGCAGGCGGCCATCGCCGCCGAAGGGTCATCCATGACTAGGCGGCTGGAGACCTTGACTTCGCTGACCTCTGCGCCGCGCTGGAACTCCCAGGCAAACGGCAGGCCGGTCTGCGGATCCCGGAAGCGGATCGTTTCGTGGTGAACGAGGTCATACGGCGATCGCGGTTCGCCATGCTTTTCGAGATAGGCCGGCGCGGCAACCGTCAGGACACGGGTCTCCAGCAGCTTGCGCACGATCAGGGATGACGCATCGGGCGGGCCGAAGCGCACCGCCACATCCATGCCAGCCATCATCTCCTCACGGTAGTTGCTGGTGGAGAAATCGACCGAGAGCAAGGGGTAGCGGGCCAGGAACTGCTGCAGCTTCGGCGCCAGCACCATGCGCGCGAACCACGGGTCCACCGAAACGCGCAGCCGGCCGCGCACGACCGCCGCGGCGCCCGCGGCCTCGGCGGCCGCCTCATCCAGGCCGGCAAGAAGCGGCATCACCTGCGTGTGGAAGCGGCGTCCTTCCTCGGTGAGGCTGACCCCGCGTGGATTGCGGTCGAACAGCCGCACGCCAACCCGCGCCTCCAAACGCGCGACGGCCCGGCTGACCGCGGACGGTGTCAGGCCGAGCATCTCCGCGGCGCGGGCGAAATTCCCGGCCTCGGTCACCGCTGCCAGGACGCCGACGCCGGTTAGCAGCCGCGTGTCGAAAGTCATTCGATCCCCCTTCCGCCCGGCAGTTGCCCGACCGGCCCTCACGAGAAGTGAATTTGAGTCACTATAACACTGACTTTAATGCACGTGAATCATGCCTGGGTGCGGCCTACAACGGCGGCGTCACCGCGAGCGGTCGAGCAAGCCGTGTTTGCCTCGATCCGGAAGGAGCCAGCCATGAACTACCTCACACGCAGAAGGGCCGGTCTGCTCAATTGCTACTTTTGGCTCGACCCGGTGAGCCAAGTCGCCGGCGCGCTCTTCACCCAGGTCCTGCCCTTCCACGACGAGCGTGTCGTCGCGCTCTACGGCGAATTCGAGCGCGGCCTCTATGCCGGGCTCGCCTGAGCCAAAGCGAAAACATCACGTTTCTGGAGACCCACCATGTATGCAATCACCGGCATCACCGGCAAGGTCGGCGGCGCGCTGGCGCGCAGCCTTCTGGCAGAGGGACAGCCCGTCCGCGCCGTTCTGCGCGACGCGGCCAAGGCGAATGAGTGGCGAGACCTGGGCTGCGACATCGCCCTCGCCGAGATGGAGGACGCGGCAAGCCTGATGTCAGCCTTCACCGGTGCCGCGGGCGTCTTCATCCTGCCGCCCTCTGAGTTCGACCCGAAGCCCGGCTTTCCCGAGGCCAGGCGTGTCATCGTGGCCGTGACGGCGGCCCTGGCCAAGGCCCGCTCCGGCAAGGTCGTCTGCCTGTCGACCATCGGCGCGGATGCGCCGCACGAAAACCTGCTGACCCAGCGCACGCTGATGGAACAGTCGCTGGAAGAGATCGGCCTTCCGGTCACCTTCCTGAGATCCGCTTGGTTCCTGGAGAATGCGCTCTGGGACATTCCCTCGGCGCGCGACGAAGGCGTGCTGCGCAGCTTCCTGCAGCCGGCCGACAGGCCGTTGCCGATGGTTGCGACGCAAGATGTCGGGCGGTTGGCGGCCGCGCTGCTCCAGGAGGAGTGGAGCGGGACGCGGGTCGTCGAGCTGGAGGGGCCCGCGCGCGTGTCGCCAAACGACATCGCCCGCGCCGTTACCACTGCACTGGAGCGCACGGTCCGGGTCGAGACGGTGCCCCGCGAGAGCTGGGAGCACATTTTGCGCACCCAGGGAATGCGGAATCCATTGCCCCGGATGCGCATGCTCGACGGCTTCAACGAGGGATGGATCGAGTTCAGCGAGCACGGTCGATCGGCGGTCAAAGGGGTGACGACGCTCGATGGCGTCATCGCCGAGATCATCATGGCGAGCAGGGGCAAAGCAGCCGCCTGACACGGTCAGGGCTCGCCACTTCCGGAGCAGTGTGGCGGCACCATCCGCGAAAGGACACCGTCATGGACTCCATCATCACAGGGCGCCGGAGTGGGACGCCCTGGTGTGACGTGAGGATCTAGACAGTCGACGAGGCCTTTGCTGCCGGGAAACCGACAATCACCCCCAGGCCGGGATGGCGGTCCTCGAGTGAGATCGATGCCCCATGCAGGTCGGCGATGGCCCGCACCAGGCTGAGCCCTAGCCCGCTGCCGGGCGTGGTGCGACTGGTGTCCAGCCGGTAGAGCCGCTGGAACACTTTTTCGCGCTCTTCGGCAGGTATGCCAGGGCCATTGTCCGCGACCTCAGCCACGATGCGGTCGGCCCGCTGCGTCACGGATAGCCGGATGGTCGTGCCCTTCGGGCAATGCCGCAGCGCGTTTTCCACCAGATTGGCGAACAGTTGCGTCAGCAGGTCGCGATCGCCATGAACCAGGCATGGCGCGCCAGGGACAATCCGGGCCGACAGCGACTTGCCGTCATCCTCGGCGACGTCGGCATAGATCTCGCCGATGCTCTCGACGACGCCGTTGAGGTCGAGATCGACAAAGCGCGCCTTGCGCGCGCCGGCCTCGATCTGCGCGATGCGCAACAGCGCATCGAAGGTCTCGTTGATCTGCAGGCTCTCTTCGCGCGCCTCCGCCAGCTCATCGGCAACGGCCTCGCCCCGCGTCGTCTTGTCGGTGGCGGCCTCGAGAATCATTTGCAACCGGTTCAGCGGCGTCTTCAGGTCGTGCGCGATGTCGGCGCTGACCTGGCGCATGCCGTCGACAAGCGATGCCAGCCGTTCCAGCGCGGTGTTCACCTGCGAGGAGACGCCGTCAATGTCGTCGCCATTGCCAAGCAGCGGAATGCGGGCATCGAGCCGGCCGTTGGAGACATCGTCCATGGTGGCGGCAATGCCGTCGAGGCGACGTTGCACCCGCGACGCCAGCAAGGCGCCACCGGCCACCCCAAGGCCCGAGATGATCAAGGTTGCCCAGCCGAAGCTCATCAGCACGATCCTCTCCAGCTCCTCGGTTTCGGAGAGCGAGAAGGCAACGGTCAGGCTGTTTGGCCCGACCGAACCGGACCAGGCGCGGTACAGGGTGCCGGGCGCCACGCCCGGCAGCGAAGCGGCAAAATCCGAAAAGCCGTCGGGAAGGTCGGCCGCGGTGAAATTCCCGGCCAGGCGATTGCCATTGCCGTCGGTCAGCGAAAACAGCTGCTCCTTTTCGGGGCTGAGGGCGGCATGGCTGTCGACCGCCAGGACCAGATCCTCCTGGTCGCTTTGCGAATAGGTGACGGCGGCGACGGAATAGGTCTCCTTGATCCCCTCGTCCAACCGCTCGGCAAGATCGGCGCTCATCAGCTGGTAGACGATGGCGCCGGACAGAATGAAGGCGAGCACGAACAGCAAGGCAAAGGTGAGCGCCAGCCGGAACGGCGTGCTGCGCAGCAGGCTGGCGCTTGTTTCCTTCATCGCTTCAGGCGGACTTCGGCCAGAACAGCCATAGCAACGCCAGCGCCGCCAATATCCAGACAGCAATCATGAAGACCAGTCCGGCCTTGCCAACCGGCCTGGCGCGGCGCGTGGCCGCATCACGGAATTCCTGCATGAGACCGGCTGGCACCAGCTTGACCGCAAGCATGATGCCGAGCGGGACGATCAGCAGATCATCCAGATAGCCGATGACCGGGATAAAATCAGGAATGAGGTCGATGGGGCTCAGAGCATAGGCCGCAACCGCTCCGGCAGCGGCCTTTGCGTACCAAGGCACACGAGGATCGCGGGCGGCAAGCCACAATGCCACCGTGTCGCGCGTGATGCCGCGCGCCCATCGCTTTGCAGAGTCCAGCATCGACATATCGCTCATATACGTACAGCCAGTTGGACGTGCGAGATGCGATCGAGCATGGCCCATTCAACTCGGCGCGTGCAGGCTGTAGCCGGTGTTGCGGACGGTGTGGATGAGCGGCACCTCGAACGGCCGGTCGATCTTGGCGCGCAGCCGGCTGATATGGGTTTCGACGACGCTGGTCTTGGGGTCGAAATGGAAATCCCAGACCCGTTCCAGAAGCATGGTGCGGGTGATGACGCGGCCCTCGCCGCGCATCAGCGCTTCGAGCAGGCTGAATTCGCGCGGCTGCAGGTCGATGGCCTGGCCCTGCCTGGTGACACGGCGCTGGATCAGGTCCATTTCGAGGTCGGCGATGCGCAGCGTGGTTTTCTGCTCCTGCACCGCCGGGCGGCGGCCGAGTGCGTTGATGCGGGCAAGCAGTTCGGAAAAGGCGAAAGGCTTGACCAGATAATCGTCGCCGCCTGCCTCGAGCCCCTCGACGCGGTCATCGACACCGCCGACCGAGGTCAGAAAGATCGCCGGCGTGCGCACGCCAGCCGCGCGCACCGCCTTGATCATCGACAGGCCGTCGAGGCCAGGCAACATGCGGTCGGCAACGATCACGTCATAGGCATTGCGGGTCGCCACAAACAGCCCGTCGCGGCCATCGCGCAGCAGATCGCAGATATGGCCTGCCTCACTCAGGCCCTTGACGACATAGTCGGCCGTGCGTGGGTCGTCCTCGACGAGAAGAAGGCGCATTGTTGCTCCAATCGCTGGCCATTGGAGCCCGCTCTAATGCCCTGTTTTGGCGCAATTCCGGCCGAAAAGCGGCTTCATGCTTTTTCCTGGAATCATCGGTCGGCGCCTCGCCATCGCCTCGATGGGCCCTGCCGGAGAGCAGGAACTATGATGAGCGAAGCTCCCCCCAAGCCGGCGGCGAAGGCGTTCGACCAGCACAAGCGCCTCATCGTTGTACAAGTCGCCGCAGTCCTCGCCATTGCGCCGCTGGTGTTCACAAAACCCTTTCTCGTCGAAGGCTCGGACGGGCATGAATACATAGAAGCGCTCGGCATCGGCTTCGTGCTGGTCTGCATTCTCGGCCGGCTGTGGAGCATTCTTTATGTCGGCGGCAGGAAGAACGACGAGCTGGCCACCATCGGTCCGTTCTCGATGAGCCGGAACCCGCTCTATTTCTTTTCCACGGTCGGCGCCGCGGGCGTCGGGTTGATGTATGGCTCGGTGCTGGTGGCGGCTGCGCTCGCTCTGGTGAGCTACCTTGTGTTCCGGGTGACGGCGCGCAAGGAGGCCGAGTTCCTGTTTGGAAAGTTCGGCCCCGCCTACAGCGCCTATGCCGAACGCACGCCGCCGTTCTGGCCGAATCCGCTGCTGTTTCACGACCAGGCCGAACGCCGGTTCTCGACCAAGGCGTTGCGGCGGACATTCGTCGACGGGCTCTATTTCCTGGCGCTGTTTCCGGCCATCGAGACGGTCGAGCAGTTGCGGATCAGCGGCGTGCTGCCGGTGTTTTTCACCCTTTACTGACCGGAACGCCGCGCCGCGCGGCGCACGCTGTAGAGCAGGATGGCGAGGCAGCCCGCCAGAAGCAGGACGCCGCCGGCAAGCGGCGGCAGCGCCAGCAGCTTCACCGCCGCGGTGATCGCCACGATCAGCACCAGCGCCAGCGTCGCCAGGCTGCCGTCGTCGATGAACATGCCGACGAGTTCCCTAAGGATGAGGCGCAGGACTTTCATCGGGCAGCTCCTTGTGTAGCCTTGGGGTCGCGCAACCAGCGCACGATGGCGAAGGACGCGACGGCGATGATGGCGAAGATGGCCAGCAGCGCCAGATCGGCGCCCGGCCAGTCGGCGCCAAGCCCTTCGCCGGTCCAGAAAATGCCGAAGCTGGTCAACATCAGGCCGACGGCGAATTTGAGCGCATTTTCCGGCACCCGCGCCAGCGGCCGGTGCACCGCCAGGCCGATGATCGTCACCAGGATAAACGCCGCCAGTGCGCCAAGGCTGGCATAGAAGGTCTGCGCGTGCGCAGCACCCACGGCAATGACGATGAACACCACCTCGACACCTTCGAGCAGCACCGCCTTGAAAGCCGCGAGCCCGGCCAGGTAATCGGCGCGGCGGTCATTGGCCTGTTGCTGCAAGGCGGCGGTTTCCTTGGAAAAGGCGGCGTCCTCGTCATGCAGGGCAATGACGCCGACGCCGCGCAGGATGGCCTTTCTCAACCAGCGCATGCCAAACAGGATCAGGAGCACGCCGACGACGAACTGCAGCACGCTAATGGGAACCAGCGCCAGCAACGGTCCGAAGGCCAGCACCAAAGCCGCCAGCAGCGTCAGCGCAAGGGCGGCGCCCGTCAGCGCTGGCCGCCAGCTGCGGGTGACACCGACCGCCAGCACGATGGTGAAGGCCTCGACCACTTCGACGAAGGAGGCGAGGAACGAGGCGGCCACAGTGGAAAGTATGGGCGTCAGACCCTGCATGAAGGCTTCCTGTCTGCTCGGGAATCACTGGACCGGGAATCACCAGGTAATGAGAACGATATAGCGCTGCGGCGGCAGCGAGAATGCGATCGATGCGTCGGCCGGTGGCGTTTTGGCCCATCGAGACGGACGCGTTGCGGCCCGAGCCACCGCAAGGTGCGCCAGCGACGGCGCTGGAAGTTGCCGCCGCCGATATTGACACCTGGCAAAGCCAAGCACTAACCTGGGTGCAGTCTGCGGCTTCCTCAATGGCTGGATCTCGACGCGCTGGAAGATCCCGTCCTTCATCGTCACGCTCGGCATGCTCAACATGGCGGCGGGCGCGGCCCGCGTGGTCAGCGACAATTCGACCATCACCGGCCTGCCGCAGAGTTTCGTCGATTTCGGCAACCTCATCATCGGCGGCTTCCTGCCGTCGATCTTCCTGATCGCGGTGCTGGTGATCGCGGCCGGCTGGTTCGTGCTGCGCTTCACCGTGTTCGGCCGCATGATCTTCGCCGTCGGCACCAATGACGAGGCGGTGCGGCTCTCCGGCCACAATCCGGATTTCTACAAGATCGCCGCCTTCACCATCAGCGGCCTGACCGCCGGCATCGCGGCGATGGTCTATCTGTTGCGCCTCAACATCGGCAGCCCGATCGCCGGCGTCGGCTACGAGCTCAACGCGATTGCCGCCGTCATCATCGGCGGCACCAGCCTCAGCGGCGGCAAGGGCTCGATCATCGGCACGCTGGTCGGCGCCTGCATCCTGCAGGTGCTGTCGACCGGGCTGCAGCTGCTTGGCGTCGGCGATAATTTCAAGCCGATCGTGATAGGCCTTGTCATTGTGCTTACCGTCATCCTAGACGCCTACAGGGAGCGGCTTCTAAGGGTGATCCGCTAGAGGAATAATCGATGACGACGATTGCCGATGTCGCGCGCCATGCCGGAGTATCGGTCGCAACCGTCTCGCATGTGATGAACCGCACCCGCCATGTCGAGCCGGAGACGGCCGCGCGCGTGCATTCGGCCATCGCCGCTCTGCGCTACAGGCCCAACACGCTCGCCCGCAGCCTGAGGCGCGGCGAGACCAAGACCATCGGCCTGCTGCTGCCGGACAATTCCAACCCGTTCTTCGCCAGCGTGGCGCGCCAGATCGAGGATGCCGGCTTCCTTGCCGGCTATACGGTGATCCTGTGCAACTCCGACGGCAGCGCCGAGAAGGAGGAGCGTTATCTCCAGGTGCTGATGGCCAAGCAGATCGACGGGCTGATCTTCGCCGGCTCGTCCGACCATGCGCGGGTGTTCTCCAACCTCCTGCCCGGCGTGCCGGCGGTGCTGCTCGACCGCGAGATCCATTCGGTCAATGTCGATACCGTGCTGGTCGATCACGATCATGGCGGCTATCTCGCCGGCCACTATCTGGTCGGGCTCGGCCACGAGAAGATCGGCGTCATCGGCGGCCCGCGCGATTCCAGCTCCAGCCCGGCCCGTCTGCGCGGCTTCGCCAGGGCGCTGCAGGAAGCCGGCCTCGACCTGCCGGCGAATGCCATAGTCGATTCCGACTACCACTTCGCTGGCGGCCGCACGGCGATGGAGCGGCTGATGGCGCAGGCACCCGGCATCACGGCGCTTTTTGCCTGCAACGATCTGATGGCCATGGGTGCGCTGACGGTGCTGCGGGCGCGGGGTCTGCGGGTTCCCGACGACATGTCGATGATCGGCTTCGACGACATTCCCTATGCCGTCACCACCTGGCCGCCGCTGACAACGATCGCACAGCCGGTCGAGAAGATCGGCACAAGGGCCGTGAGCCTGCTGCTCGCGCGTGTTGCCGAGCCGGCGGCGCATTCGCGCCGCGAAGTGCTCACACCGGTGCTCGTCGAACGGGAGAGCTGCGCGCCGCTTCGGCAGTAGAGCCAGCGTTCTAGACGTCTGCGCTGCCCCTCACCTGCCTGCCGGCATCCTCTCCCGTATAGTGACGGGGAGAGGGGCGCTCTCATCGATGGTTTCGCCAATCGGCGGCGTTGCAAGACATAGTGCCGAAGGTAAGGTCAGCCTGTCCAGCCGATAGATGGGTAACAGTTTGAACCGGATACATAGGTAACAGTTTTCGCCTTATGTTGAGTTCGCCGCAGCGCCAAGCGGTTTGGTTGGCGCGGCGCTTCGGCGAACCAGTTTCCCGTGCTTGTGGTCGATAAACCCGAGC
>NZ_JBWLUX010000055.1:0-23098 GCF_057784315.1 Mesorhizobium sp. CNPSo 4684
TATCACCGACAGTGCCATCTCCTCTCGACGCAGCGGCGTTAGACGGGCATTCTTGTGGATGTTCATTCGGACCCTCCGATGGATGCTGAAGCGTGGTAACTCCAGTCTCCTCGGTCCGGTCCGAATGGACAACCTCCCGAAAGCTCACATCTAGTAAGGCGTGGCCTTGAGCGAACGTCGAATCGAGCTCGACAGACCGGGCGAATAGGGGCTCGGACTCGTCCAGCTCATACCGGTGGAAGTGCGCGCGCCCCTGCAGGTAGTTGTCGTATGCGTCCCAATCGGCCGGCAACATTACCCCGAGCCATGCCGATGATTCTGGTGCGGCCGGCGCCTTAGTCAAGGGGTTGCTAATCCGGGGCAACTTCAACCATGGCTTTCTATCCCTGGCGGGGCGAAAGCACCTGAGTTGGCTCCCAAGCGTCCACATTCCGGTGGAAGCGGACGACAAGCGACCTTACACCCTTAACAGCATGATCGCAGCATCATTTGTTATGCGGGAGTCCAAGGCGCGTGAAGCGTCCTCATCTGTTCGGCCGATGTGCCGGGTAAAAGAAGGCGCCAAATTGCACATGTGATCCTCCCCGGGTCACACCGCCGAACAGCCCCTTCAGCTTTCCCTAAGTTGGCTGTTCCAAGAGCCCCACCGGCTGATTCCGGTGGGGCATCTTGCTATCCAGGCCTCAGCCAGGCGGCGCGTCAATATTTGATTTTTCTCGATCCCATAGGGCCAAGCCCATCCGACACACGTCTCGCGACGTCCCTGATCAAATGATGGATCGCACTCGGCTCATGCGTCGCGTATGCCGTGAAGAATTCCATCGACTGTGCGACCTGATAAATCTCGCGGAAGTTCTGGGACATCAGCTCGTCATTGTCGTCGAACGGATTCAACATGACATGTTCCGTTCGCTCTACGGCGTCGGGGAACCTCGCGACGTAGGCTCTTAGGAATTCCTCGATCTGTTCGTCGCGGAAATGCTTGCCCATAGTCTCCTCACGAAAAGGCGCTAGCGAAACAGCATACAGGCGCCCATGCCGGCCATCAGGAGGCATGCAGCCATCCCGAAGCTTACCCCCGCAAGGGCGCGCTTGACGATTTCAGCCCCGGGAGCGACACGGCGCCGAGCCTATGGTTCGCTACAGGGCCAATCTTCAGGCCTCGTCAAGCCGGAAGGCAACTCGGTCCGGGCGTCTCCGCAAGCCATGTTGAGCTGCCACTGGGATAGACCCGCCGAATTGGAAAGATCGAGGCCCTCGATACGGGTCAGAAAGAAAAAGGCGCGGTCAAAGTCTATCGGCGCGGTGAACGTCGCTCCTCGGAAGTCCGCCCGCGCGAGATTGGCAAACGAAAAGCGGCTGCCGCTGATATCGGCGTCATGGAACTGCGCTCGCCCCAATTCCGCCTTTGTGAAATCAACATTGGTCAGATTGGCGCCCTCGAAATTCGAGCGCTGCACTTCCGCGCCCGTAAACACAGCGCCCTGCGCGTCCATATGGCTGAAGTCGGTCCTGTAGGCCTCGATTTTGTCGAATCGGACGCCTTTGGCGGTCGAGTCAGCCAGGGAAGCACGCACAAGCGTTGCCTTCTCAAAATTTGCCGCAAGGAGATTGCTGTTCCTGAGGTCGGTCGAAGTGAAATCAACGCCGATCAGGTTCGCCCCGCTCAGGTCCTGTCCTTTTAGGATGAGAAGCTTTTTGTCACAGTCCTGCCAATCGACGCCAGGCGTCGCGGCTGCGTCGCAATTTTGAGCGGCAGCGGCGTTCTGCCAAGCAAATACAATGCAAACCGCTAGAACCAAGCCGGATGCGCCGTAAGCTCTGGTTCGTCTCAAAGTCATTGTTGCTGGACCTCTGCTACTCGCCGACAATCAACCTTACCACATCTGCTGACACTCGAAAGCGACGGCATTTTGCCCGCTAATCCCGCTAGTCCCCACCGCCAAATGAAAAGCCCGCCACCGTTGAGGCAGCGGGCTAAAATGGTGGGCGTCGGACCTATTGAATGCAAGAGCCCGGGGGGTAGCGCTCAGGGTCGTAGTGCGACGGCGAGACGAGCATGAAATCGTCTTGAGTGCGCACAGGGATCATTCCGAAGTTTGTTGCGGTAAGCGTGGTGGAACAGCAGAACGATCATGTCGTTGCTCGGCTCGATCGCTGCTGATAGAGGGTCGAGAGCACGGCGTTTGGATTTATCACAGCCCGCTCCCCGCCAGCACTTCCTGCGACTCCAGATCGTCGGGCCACATGCTATGTCGAGAACGTTCTCTCCGGCACTGGGCCGCGCTCGACCTACGAGGTCGGCTGCCCATTTCGATGTAATCGCCGGCACCAGGTATCTTTCGTAAAGTTCCGGCGCACTGTCATTGAGTTGCCAATGGTGTCGATCAATCATCGCGAGACCCATTCCAGCCCTTGACTGGCCTTATGGCGTCGATAACCGCCGATTTCTTCTAGATATGCCCATTCGTATAGACTGTTGGCCGATCGGTCCGAGCTAATATCTGGCCGACAAATCGACGCGCTTCGTCTTCAACCGCCATAACGGTCCCTGACCGGCGCGTGGACGCAAAGTCGAGCCCGGCGAAATAGATTCCGGGAACCGAGGCAACGCCATCTTCGTGGACCGGCTGGCCTCGCTCGTCGAGAACACCCGGTACATCGATCCAGCTGAAATCGCCGTCAAAGCCTGTACACCAGACAACCGCTGAAATGTTCCGCTCGATGAGGTCCAGCGAGAGGATGGGACGCCTGGGCAGTCGCGGGGTGACCGCCTCCGCCTCCTCCTCAACGGGTGCGGGGGCATCGAGACCGCTGTGCTGGATAAATTCATCGATACGATTTTTGAATTGCGCGGAAATCTCGTCGCCGAACCGAATGTTTTCGAGAACGTCGTCGGCGAAGATAGGCTGGCCGTTCTCCACTCCGACAAATCGTCCGAGCAGCACGACGCCCTGGGCGCTGAGAGACTGCAGACTTATCGTGTGCAACGCACCAATCAAGGGCCTGCCGGCAACGCGGCCGGAGGAATCGACGAAGTCCTTGCGCGGCGCGTCGACCAATCCAGTCTTCACCATCCACACGACAATGTCGTGCCCGCGATAGCGTCGCGGCAGACGGCCAGTATGGCCCGTCGCAAGATAGGTCTCCCTGCCCGCCAGGATCAGATCTTCGGCGATTTGGCAACCAGACTGTGCGCTGCCTATGACGAGGATAGCTCCGGCGGGAAGATCGCCGGCATTACGGTAGTCGGAGGCATCGAGCTGCACTGCCCCGCCCGCCAACGTGGAGGCGGACGCCGGTCGACGCGGGCGGTTCAAGCTACCGCTAGCGACAACCACGTTTTTTGCCCGCCACGTCCGCTCCGGCGTCACGACGCGAAATATCCCGTTACTTGAATCCAGTTTTGTGACCGAGACGTCGGTGCGAACTGGAAGTCTGTTACGTTGCGCATAGTCTTCGAGCAGCGCAACGAACTCCATCTGCGTCATAAACCCTTCCGGGTCCGGGCCGTCGTAACGATCGCCGGGCATCACACTGTACATGTTGGGAAGATTGAAGTGGAACGAGTCCCAACGCTGGGTCCGCCACGTTTCGCCGATTCGCCTGCGTTCAAGGACGCAATGCCGCATATCGGATTGGGCAAGCATATAACTGACGCCGAGGCCGGCCCATCCGGCACCTACAACCACGGCATCCAGAACGTCCATTTCGTCCATGGCCGCCCCCTTCCCACAGGTACAACTTATTACAGAAGCCGGGAAAACGGACAAGCAAAACGGACATCGGATGGTAGTCCACGACCGCTGACTCGGTCGAACATGACCACGTCGGACAGGCACACTGGATCGGTTGTACGATAGCCGCCGATCGAAGATCGACACGAGCATTGGACCGGAATTTTCCCATGGGAACGAGATCCCCGCGGGGAGTTCAAGCGGAAAGCAATCTGGCGGAGAGGGAGGGATTCGAACCCCCGATGGGCTTGCACCCATGCCGCATTTCGAGTGCGGTGCATTCGACCACTCTGCCACCTCTCCGCGGTCATGGTCGGCCGTTGCCGGCGCGGCGCACTAGATAACGGCTGGGCGGGCAGGTTACAAGGCCAAATCCGCGGGGAAATTCAGCTTCCTGCGCAGGCCTCGCCTGATCAGGCATTGGCGGCGTCGACAGGCGCCGCCGAGCCGTGCACTGGAGCAAGGACCGGAACAGGAGGGAATCGGGCCGTTTGCCTTGACTTCACCCGAACCTTCGGTTAGGGGAAGCGCGCAATCGGCGTGGAGGGTTCTTCCGCGCCGCTTGTTTTTTGAACCCGCAGACTGACAAAAAGACGGCCGAACCGCCAGAGGCGGTTCATCAAGGCCGACCGAACAGCGAAAGGCAAAAAATGTTCGCAGTCATTAAAACGGGCGGTAAGCAGTATCGCGTTGCCGCCAACGATCTCCTGAAGATCGAAAAGCTCGAAGCCAATGTCGGCGATATCGTCGAAATCGGCAGCGTTCTCGCCCATGGCGAGGGCGAAAATGTCACCTTCGGCGCACCGTTCGTCGATGGCGCTCTGGTCACGGCGGAAGTCGTCGAGCAGGGCAAGAACCGCACCGTCATCGCTTTCAAGAAGCGCCGCCGGCAGAATTCGCGCCGCAAGATCGGCCACCGCCAGCTTCTGACCACGGTCAGGATCGCCGAGATCCTGCTGGGTGGCGCCAAGCCTTCCAAGAAGGCCGCCGCCAAGGTCGAAGCCAAGGCGCCGGAAGCCAAGGCAGACGTAGCGCCCGAGGCGAAGGCCGAGGCCGCGCCGAAGGAAGCCAAGGCCAAGAAGGAAGCCAAGGCAGAGGCTGCCCCGAAGGCAGAGGCCAAGACCGAGACCGCCGTCGCGGCGCCGCTGTTCAAGGCGCCGAAGGGCGAGCCGGACGATTTGACCGTGATCAAGGGCATCGGCCCGGTCGCCGCCAAGGATCTGGCCGAGCAGGGCATCATCACCTTCGCGCAGCTGGCCAAGCTGACCGACAAGGATGTCGCCAAGATCGACGAGCACATGCCCTTCAGCGCCGACCAGATCAAGGACTGGCGCGAGCAGGCCAAGGAATTGGCGAAGAAGTAATTTTTCCGGCGACAAGGTCGCCGGATCGGACTTGAAACGGAACGCGAACGCGTTCATAAGACCATTCAAGCGCCTCTTGAGGCGCATCGGAGTTAGTTAGATGGCACACAAGAAAGCTGGCGGCTCGTCGCGCAACGGTCGCGACTCGCATTCCAAGCGTCTGGGCGTGAAGAAGTTCGGCGGCGAAGCCGTCATCCCGGGCAACATCATCATCCGTCAACGCGGCACCACCTGGCATCCCGGCGTCAATGTCGGCATGGGCACGGACCACACCCTTTTTGCGCTCGAGACCGGCGCAGTCACCTTCAACAAAAAAGCCAACGGCCGAACCTACGTATCGGTCAACCCGATTACCAAAGCCGCGGAGTAGCCGGTTCCGCACTACAAAACCGGCGCCCATCTCGGGAACCGGTGTCTGGCCAACCAGTGAATGGATCGGGCCAGGAAAAGGATCAGGGGAGATGGGTTTTCCATCTCCCCTTTTTTCTTGCCTGGAGGACTGAAAATGGTTGCCGAAGCGGAAGACACCGAAGACGAAAGTTACGCGATAGACTGCCCGGTTCTGGCCACGGAGCGGCTGGTGATGCGGGCGCCCTGCGATGCCGATATTGCGCAACTGGTCGAGCTTGCCGACAACCGTCATGTCGCCGAAATGCTGGCCCGCATGCCGCACCCCTATGGCGAGGCCGAGGCGCGCGCCTTCCTGGCCATGACAAGATCGCGCCGCGCCGGCATTGCCTATGCGCTGACGCTCGCCGGCACCGACACTTTCGTCGGCTGCGCCGGCCTCAACATGACCGATCGCGGACTGGAGCTCGGCTACTGGATCGGCGAGCCCTACTGGAAGCGCGGCTATGCGACGGAGGCCGCGCATGCGCTGGTTGATCTCGCCTTCCAGCGGACGTCGACCCAGGTGCTGCAGGCTTCGACCAGGGTCATCAATCCGGCCTCGCGCCGGGTCATCCACAAATGCGGCTTCCAGTATGCCGGCCAGGGCATGCTGAACTCGATCGTCGCCGGTCAGGTGCCGGTCGAGCGGTATCGGTTAGACAGGAAGACGTGGATTAGTCTCCGGAACTGGGTCCACTTTTGATGGGTGCTCTGGAGATTCGCGCCTGAGCAAGTTCCCCCTCACCCGGATTGCGAAGGGCAATTCGGGGCAATCCGACCTCTCCCCCGAAGGGAGAGGAGGGGGCCGGCGCTGGTGCGCATCTCTTCTTCTCCCCTCGGGGAGAAGGTGGCCGCGAAGCGGCCGGATGAGGGGGCAGCCCACACAGGCGATTGGCGACGGCCTCAACCCATCTCGACCCAGACCGGCAGGTGATCGGAACCGACGGCTTTTTGATCGACCCACAGGCGCTTCAGCGATCCGGCGAGCGAGGCTGAGGTGAAGATGTAGTCGATGCGCTTGTGGCGGCTTGTGTCTTGCGGCCGGTTGGGATCGACCCGGGTGACGATGTCCGGCGCGTTGAGGCGCTGGGCGACATCGACGGCGAGATCGGCGGTCAGCGGCATGCCGAACTCATGGTCCGGGCGGCCGACGAGTTCGACATACTCCGAGGAGCCGGGCAGCATGTTGAAGTCGCCCATGACGATGAAGGCTTCGGGATAGGGCAGGTCCGGCAGGCCGATCTCGGGAATGCCGGAGAGACCGCCGCCCTCCAGGGCATAGTTCAACAGGCGCTGGCGCAGAAAACGGATCTGGCTGGCGCGCTCAACCGGACTGCGATGGTCGAGATGGGTGGAATAGAAGCGAACGAAGCCGAGCGGGGTCTCGATCAGCGCCTCGAGCGCGCCGCGCTGGAAGTTCATCGCCTCCAGGCTGCGGCTGCGCGGCAAAAGCAGATTGCGCGACAGTTGGATGGGCGTCTTCGACAGCACCATGTTGCCGAGCTGGAAGGTGGTGGTGATGGCGCGGCCGGCTTCCAGGCGCGAGCCGACATTGACCTCGAAATTGCTGCCATAGGCGGCAAAATACTCGGGCAGCGCCTCGCCGATCTCGGCCACCATGTCACGGTTGCCGTTCCTCGGATTGTTGCGCGTCACTTCCTGCAGCGCGATCACGTCGGCGCCGCGCACCGCATCGGTGATGCGGCCGAGATCGTAGCGGCCATCGAGACCGATGCCGTACTGGATGTTATAGGTGACGACCTTCATTCCCTCGCCCCCACGCTCCGTCCCGCGAACACTGCTACCGCTTCCCCGGCAAAAGGGCATCCGGCGCTTTAGTCGCAAATCGGCCTCGCCCTTCGGTCCGCCTTGGTTTAGAGCAGGGCGCAAGGTTAGAGCAAAGCCGCAAGGCCAACAGCAGAAACTGCGTAGTCCAATGAAATTTCTCGATCAAGCCAAGGTCTATATCCGCTCCGGCGACGGCGGCGCCGGTTCGGTGTCGTTCCGGCGCGAAAAGTTCATCGAGTTCGGCGGCCCCGACGGCGGCGATGGCGGTCGTGGCGGCGATGTCTGGCTGGAAGCCGTCAACGGGCTGAACACGCTGATCGACTATCGCTACCAGCAGCATTTCAAGGCCAAGACCGGTGTCCACGGCATGGGCCGCAACATGACCGGCGCCAAGGGCGCCGACGTGACCCTGAAGGTGCCGGCCGGAACCCAGGTCTTTGCCGAGGACAATGAGACGCTGATCTGCGACCTGACCGTGGTCGGCCAGCGCTTCCTGCTGGCCAAGGGCGGCAATGGCGGTTTCGGCAACCAGCATTTCAAGACCTCGACTAACCAGGCGCCGCGCCGCGCCAATCCGGGCCTGCCCGGCGAAGAGATGAATGTCTGGCTGCGGCTGAAACTGATTGCCGATGCCGGCCTGGTCGGGCTGCCCAATGCCGGCAAGTCGACGTTCCTGGCGGCGGTGACCGCCGCCAAGCCGAAGATCGCCGACTACCCCTTCACCACGCTGCATCCCGGCCTTGGCGTCGCCCGTATCGATGCACGCGAATTCGTCATCGCCGACATTCCGGGCCTCATCGAAGGCGCGCATGAAGGCGTCGGCATCGGCGACCGGTTCCTCGGCCATGTCGAGCGCACGCGGGTGCTTTTGCATCTGGTCTCGGCGCAGGAGGAGAACCCGGGCAAGGCCTACAAGACCGTGCGCGCCGAACTCGACGCCTATGGCAATGGCTTGACCGACAAGGTCGAGATCGTGGCGCTCAGCCAGGTCGACATCCTCGATGCCGATGAGCGCAAGAAGAAGGCCGCGTCGCTGAAACGCGCCGCCGGTCGCGCGCCGATGCTGTTGTCGGCGGTCACCGGCGAAGGCGTCGAAGCGGTGCTGCGCGCGCTGATGGCGGTGGTTGGCGAAGCGCGCAACGCGACTGCCGCTCCCGTCGAGACCCGCTGGAACTCATAGCGATGACGGCACAGTCGCTGACAAAATACCGGCGCATCACGGTCAAGATCGGTTCGGCCTTGCTGGTCGACCGTACCAGCGGCCTGAAGCGCGACTGGCTGGCCTCGCTGGCCGACGACATTGCGGTGCTCGCCAATGGCGGCGCCGAGATCCTGGTCGTGTCGTCCGGTGCCATTGCACTCGGCCGCACCATTCTCGGTCTCGGCAAGCGGGCATTGAAGCTTGAAGAGAGCCAGGCGGCGGCGGCCGTCGGGCAGATCGCGCTGGCCGGCGCATGGTCGGATGCACTCGGCAAGGGCGGGCTGAAGTCGGGCCAGATCCTGCTGACGCTGGGCGACACCGAAGAGCGCCGCCGCTACCTCAATGCGCGCGCGACAATCTCGACATTGCTCAAGATGAAGGCGGTGCCAGTTATCAACGAGAACGATACGGTGGCGACGTCCGAGATCCGCTATGGCGACAATGACCGGCTTGCGGCGCGGGTGGCAACGATGATGGGCGCCGACCTTCTGGTGCTGCTCTCCGATATTGACGGGCTCTACACCGCACCGCCGGCGCGCGATCCGCAGGCCAAGTTCATCCCCGTGGTCGACCGCATCACGCCCGATATCGAGGCGATGGCTGGGGCGGCGGCTTCCGAACTGTCGCGCGGCGGCATGCGCACCAAGCTCGACGCCGGCAAGATTGCCACTGCCGCCGGCACCGCCATGATCATCACCTCGGGCACCAGGCTGTCGCCGCTGATGGCGATCGAACGCGGCGAGCGCGCCACCTTCTTCAAGCCGAGCGCCAATCCTGTGAAGGGCTACAAGACCTGGATCGCCGGCCAGCTCGAACCGACAGGGCGGCTCACCGTCGATGCCGGCGCCATCGGCGCGCTGCTCTCCGGAAAGTCGCTGCTGCCGGCCGGCGTCAGGCTGGTCAGCGGCAATTTCTCGCGCGGCGACACGGTGGCGATCCTGTCGCCCGAAGGCCGGGAGATCGCGCGCGGGCTGGTTGCCTACGATGCCGCCGATGCCGTAAGGATCGCAGGCCTGAAAACCGCCGAGATCGAAACAGTGCTCGGCTACGAGGCGCGCTCGGCGATGATCCACCGCGACGATCTTGTGGTGAGCGATCCGGGTGACCAGATACGAGCTGCCGGCCGGCTATGGGCCGGGGGCGACGTAAGCGGAGGATGAGCCATGCTGAAGCTGCATGAAAAATCCGGGGATGACACGATCGCGCTGATGGCCGATATCGGCCGCCGCGCCCGCGCCGCCGCCCGACCGTTGGCCATCGCCACCACCACCGCCAAGAATGCCGCGCTTCTCGCCATGGCCGACGCGATCATCGCGCGCCAGCAGGAGATTCTCGACGCCAACGCCATCGATGTCTCGAACGGCCACGAATCCGGGCTGTCCGCCTCCTTCATGGACCGGCTGAAGCTCGATCCGGCGCGTATCCGCGCCATGGCTGACGGTATTCGTGAAATCGCCGAACTCAAGGATCCGGTCGGCGATGTGATCGCAGCCTGGGAGCGGCCGAATGGCCTGCATATCGAGCGTGTGCGGACGCCGCTCGGCGTCGTCGGCGTCATCTATGAGAGCCGGCCGAATGTGACGGCCGATGCCGGCGCTCTCTGCCTCAAGGCAGGCAATCCAGTGATCCTGCGGGGTGGCTCGGACTCGCTCAATTCATCCGCCGCCATCCATGCCTGCCTGGTCGAAGGGCTGAAAGCCGCCGGCCTGCCGGAAGACGCCATCCAGCTGGTGCCGATCACCGACCGCGCCGCTGTCGGCGAGATGCTGAAGGGTCTCTCCGGCAATCTCGACGTCATCATTCCACGTGGCGGCAAAAGCCTGGTCGGGCGCGTGCAGAGCGAGGCGCGGGTGCCGGTCTTTGCCCATCTCGAAGGCATCTGCCATCTCTATATCGACCGCTCGGCCGACCTCGACATGGCGGTGAAGATCGCCGTCAACGCCAAGATGCGCCGCACCGGTGTCTGCGGCGCTGCCGAGACGCTGCTGGTCGATCGTGCCGTGGCGTCGACCCATCTGGTGCCGATCCTCGACGCGCTGCGTGCGGCCGGCTGCGAAATCCATGCTGATCTGGAGGTGATGAAGCTGTTCTTCGACGCCAAGCCGGCGACCGATGCCGACTGGGTGACCGAATATCTCGACGCCATCATCGCGGTGAAGCTGGTCGACGGCATTGCCGGAGCCATCGACCATATCGAAACGTTCTCCTCGCATCACACTGAGGCAATTATCGCCGAGGATGCAAAGGCGGTGGAGCGCTTTTTCAACGAGATCGATTCGGCGATTCTCTTGCACAATGCCTCGACCCAGTTCGCCGATGGCGGCGAGTTCGGCATGGGCGCCGAGATCGGCATCGCCACCGGCAAGATGCATGCGCGCGGACCGGTCGGCGTCGAGCAGCTGACCTCGTTCAAATACCGCGTGCGCGGGTCGGGACAGGTGAGGCCTTGAGCGCTGGCCTTACCCTCCCCCTTGTGGGCAGGGTGGCGAGCGTAGCGAGCCGGGTGGGGGTACGACGCTGAATTCTGCAACACCCCCACCCCGCTCCGCTTCGCGGATCGACCCTCCCCACAAGGGGGAGGGTAAGGACGCTATTTCCTCCCGCTATCTCAAAATGCCCCACGCCGAGAAGGGCCTAGCCGTCGGCCTGTTTGGCGGCTCGTTCAACCCGCCGCATGCCGGCCACGCGCTGGTGGCCGAGATCGCTCTGCGGCGCCTGGCGCTCGACCAGCTGTGGTGGATGGTGACCCCAGGCAATCCGCTGAAGAGCACCGGGGAATTGGCGCCGCTCGGCGACCGGCTGGTTCAGTCGGAGCAGATCGCCAAGAACCCGAAGATCAAGGTCACGGCTTTCGAGGCGGCGCATCATATCCGCTTCACCGCCGACACGCTGGAGCTGGTGAAGGCGCGCAATCCCGGCGTCGATTTCGTCTGGATCATGGGCGCCGACTCGTTGCGCGACTTCCACCGCTGGCAACGCTGGCGCCAGATCGTCATGACCTTCCCGATCGCCGTCATCGACCGCCCCGGTGCGACGCTGTCCTTCCTGTCTTCGGTCGTCGCCAAGACCTTCGACTATGCCCGCGTCGACGAGGGCGACGCGCCCCGGCTCGCCCGCATGAAAGCGCCGGCCTGGACCTTTATTCACGGCCCGCGCTCCTCGCTGTCGTCGAGCGCTATTCGCAGGGCTGCGAAGGTGGGCTGACTTCCCCTTCCCCCCTTGTGGGGGAAGGTGTCGCCGAAGGCGACGGATGAGGGGTGTTGGAAGGATCGCTGCGCTCAAGACTTAAGCGCTTAGAATCCCTCAATCTTTTTACGTCTCGTTCCGCTGGAACACCCCTCATCCGTCTCGGCGCTGCGCGCCGATCCACCTTCTCCCACAGGGGGAGAAGGGAAGACCTGCCGATGTCGCTTTTGCGGCGGCCTTTCGTTGCCGCGTAGGCGATGCTCTGCGGATATGGCCACGTTCGCAAAGACCCACATCGACCCGGACCATGGCGCCCCGCCGGCACCGGTGATCGCCATTGCCAGTGTCGTCGTGTCGATGGCGCTGATAGCGGTCGGCAATGGGTTGATGTTTGCCTATATCCCGGTCCGGCTCGGTGTGGAGCATTTCGATCCGACATGGGCCGGGCTGATCATCACCGGCCTGTCAGCCGGTGGCCTTGCCGGCTGCATCCTGACAGGACCTCTCGTCAGAAGGGTCGGGCACGCCCGCGCGTTCATGGTGCTGTCGGCGCTGATTGCGCTCTCCAACGCCGCCATCGGCGCCGGCACCTATCCGCTGCTGTGGATCGCGGCGCGCGCGCTTTACGGCTTTGCCATATGCGGCCTGTTCATCGTTGCCCAGAGCTGGCTCAACGATGCCGTAGCCAACGCCATTCGCGGCCGGGTGATGGCGGTGTTTTACGTCGCCTATGTCGCCGGGCTCGGCGTTGGCTATGCCCTGCTTGCGGCGGTCGACATCGCGTCGGCGCAGGCGCCGCTGATTGGCATTGCCTTCACCGCGGTGTCGATCCTGCCGGTGGGGATGACCCGTCTAGCTCAACCGCCACCACCTTGCGCGGCCTCGGTAGCGCTCGGGCGCGCCTGGCGAATCTCACCGGTCGGCGTGGCCGGCATGTTGGCCGTCGGCGGCCTGTCGATGGCGATTTCGGGCTTTGCGCCGATCCACGCCACGGCCAAGGGCTACAGTCAGGCCGATGTGGCGCTGCTGCTGTCGGCCATGCCGGTCGGCACGCTGATCCTGCAGATCCCGCTCGGCTGGATTTCGGACCGCACCGACCGCCGCTACGTGCTGGCCGGCGCTGCAGCACTCGCCATCGTCGCCGGCCTGCTCGCCATCGGCTTCGACGGCGGCGCGCTGGCGGTGCTGGTGGTGATCTATGTGATCTGGGACGGCGCCTCGGAATCGATCTATTCGCTGGCCAGCGCGCATGCCGCCGACCGCGCCGGCAAGGACGACATGGTGGCGCTGTCGAGTTCGCTGCTGTTTGCCTGGTCGCTGTCTGGTTTCATCGTGCCTGGCATCGTGACGGCGCTGTCGGCTGTCTATGGAACGCAGGCCTTCATCTATGTGGCGATCATCATCGCCACCGTCTTTTGCCTGTTCGTGCTGTGGCGGGTGGCGACGACTCGCGCCGTGCCTGCCACGGAGACCGGCAGTTTCGCGCCGATGTCGGCGCAGGCGCCGTTGCCGGTGGAGCTCGCTTTCGCCCCTGAAGAGCAGCGCTAGACGGGTTCCACAAACCTACTGTCGGGTGGCGGAAGCCTCCTGCCGGGCCTCCGGCGGCGGCGCCGGAACCGAGATGGCTTCGGCGTCGAAGGCTTGCTTGACGCGTTTGGTGAGATCGATCTGGGTGGCGAAGAAATCCGCCGCTGACGTCCAGTAGCGCAAGGTGATCGCGACGGTGGCATCGCCGACGGTGGCGACAAAGGCAATCGGCGCCGGCTCGCGCTTGATGCGGCGCTCGGCGCCTGCAACGCCCAGCATCGTCTTCTGCGCCATGTCGATGTCGTTCCAGGAGCCGATGGTCAGCGTGATGTCGCTGCGGCGCACGCCGTTGCGGGTGAAATTACGGACAGGCTGGTTCCACAAGGTAGAATTCGGCGCCAGCACGTAGACACCGTCTGTCGTGCGAAGCTTGGTGGCGAACAGGCCGATTTCCTCGATGGTTCCGGCAATGGCGCCGACTTCGACATATTCGCCGATGCGGAATGGCCTGAGCGCCAGAAGCATGATGCCGGCGGCGATGTTCTGCAGCGTGCCTTGCAGCGCCAGGCCGATGGCGAGGCCGATGGCGCCGATGGCGGCGATGATCGAGGCCGTCTGCACGCCGAACTGGCCGAGCACCATGATGACGACCAGGATCAGGATGGCGTAGCGCACGATCTTGGAGAAGAAATGCCGCAGCGTCGCGTCGAAGCCATGGATATGGCCGAGCCCGGCTGAGATCGAGCGTTCGGCGAGACCGGCAACGAGGTAGCCGACAACCAGCAGGATGACGGCGCCGATGGCAGAGAAGGAATAGGAAACGATCAGGGTGCTCAGTTGCGCAAGGCCGGCCTGCACGGTGAGAAGCGTGTTTTGGGGGTCGATGGGCATCAGAGAAATTCCGGTTGGGGGGTGCGTCGATAACCGCTGTGGACGCCATGGGTTCCGATTTTTTTGAAGAGCTCTGGAACCGGAAAGGGGGTGCAACGTTCGCGCCGGCAGGGCCTGCGTCTTGAAACTGCAACGGAACTCTGCCTATCTATGGGGTGTCACCTGATTTCATGGGTGATTTGGTTGTTCTTGCTGCGAAAGGAAATACACTGAGAACAGCACTGCGGAAGAAGGCCGACATCGTGCCTTCGCCGGCCAGGATCAGCGTAGACGACGCCGTGTCCCGCGCCATCAAGACAGTCCTTGCCAGTCTGGAAGACTCCAAGGCCGAAAATATTGTCTCAATCGACATTCAGGGGAAATCGAGCCTCGGCGACTATATGGTTGTCGCGTCGGGTCGATCGCACCGTCATGTCTCGGCTGTCGCCGACCATCTCCTCAAGGCGCTCAAGGATGCCGGCCTCGGCATGGCGCGCGTCGAGGGGTTGTCCGGTGCCGACTGGGTCCTGATCGATTCGGGCGACATCATCGTCCACGTCTTCCGCCCCGAAGTCCGCGAATTCTACAATCTTGAAAAGATGTGGCAGGCGCCGGATCTCGAGGAAGAGACCCTCCACTAAGCCGCTCGCGCGGCTTATAGAGGCGGGATGAAAGTATTCGTTCATGCCGTGGGCCGGATGAAGACCGGCCCCGAGAGAGAACTCGCCGACCGCTATTTCGAGCGTTTTGCCAAGAGCGGCCCGGCGATCGGGCTCGAATTCTCCGGTGTGACCGAGTTTGCCGAGGGACGCGCGCAGAACGCCAATGAGCGCCGCCGCGAGGAAAGCCAGAAGCTGCAGGCGCAGTTGCAGCCGGGCACGGCGCTATTCCTGCTCGACGAACGCGGCAAAAACCTGTCCTCAGACGATTTCGCCAACCGCATCGGCCAGCTGCGCGATGGGGGCCGCAAGGCGCTGGTCATCGCCATTGGCGGTGCCGACGGACACGACCAGCCGCTGCGCGACCAGGCCGATCTGGTGCTGTCGTTCGGCGCGGCAACCTGGCCGCACCAGCTGGTGCGCGTCATGCTGGGCGAGCAGCTTTATCGCGCGGCGACAATTCTCTCGGGCCATCCGTACCATCGGTCGTAAACCGGTGGACGCAATCACCGTCATACCGATTTCCGCCCCAATGCGCGGCTGTCTTATGCTAGGCTTCGGTTTCGATCATGGTTGATGGTTCGTTAACGAAGCCACGCATAGAGTCGGGCTTCAATGGCTGACAACGGGAAATCAGGAACGGGCTTCTGGCACGCACGCTGCGGCATCGCTGCAGCCGTGGTTTTGCTGTCGCTCGGCCTTGCGCGGGCCGAAAACACGCTCGACGTGGCGCCCGATCCGGACCAGAGCCGCGCCGAATATGAGAAGGTGTCGGCCGAGATCACGCTGTCGTCCGAACGGCTGGCCAAGCTTGCCGCCGACATTGCGGCGGTCAAGAAGGACCATGCTTCGATCACCGCGGCGCTGATCCAGTCGGCGATGACCGAGCAGAAGCTCAGCCAGGATATCGAGGATATCGGCGCCAGGCTGGAAGGGCTGAAGGGCGAGGAACAGAAGATCCGCGTCTCGCTGGCGGCACGGCGCGACGTGCTGGCTGAAGTGCTGGGCGCGTTGCAGCGCATGGGGCTCAATCCGCCGCCGGCGATCCTGGTCAAGCCGGAAGACGCGCTGTCGTCGGTGCGCAGCGCCATCCTGCTCGGCGCGGTGGTGCCGGAACTGCGCCAGCAGACCGACAAATTGCTGGCCGACCTCAAGGAACAGACGCGGGTAACGGCCTCGATCGAGGCCGAGCGGACCCGGCTGACGGCGGCGGTCGGCGAGCAGACGGCGGAAAAGAAACGCCTCTCCATGCTGCTCGAAGCCAAGCAGAAGCTTGAGGCGGACACCTGGACCGCAATGGTGGCGGAAAAGCAGCGCTCCCAGGCGCTTGCGGCCAAGGCCGGCAGCCTGAAGGAACTGATCGCTTCGCTCGAGGCCGACAAGAGCCGCAAGGCGGCCGATGCAGTTAAGGCAGGCGAGCAGAAGGCGGCTGACGGCGACAAGCCGGACGCGGATACCACCGCGTCGACGGAGCTCGCCTCGCTGCCAGTGCCGGAAGGCAATCGCCTCACCGCCTCGGCGCCGTTTTCGGCGCTTCAGGGCCAGGTCGCGCTGCCGGTCACCGGCAAGATCAAGCGCCGTTTCGGGACCGATGACGGTAACGGCGCGGTGATGCTTGGTGACATGGTTGCGACACAATCGGGAGCCATCGTCACAGCACCAGCGGACGGAAATGTGCTTTATGCGGGGCCTTTTCGCTCCTATGGTCAACTCTTGATCCTCAATGCGGGAGACGGCTATCATGTCGTCCTGGCGGGGATGAGCAGAATCAGCGTCGCGTCTGGCCAGTCGGTGCTCGCAGGAGAGCCGGTCGGCGCGATGGGAGAGGCCCGGGTGGCAAGCACCTCAGCCTCGAAGAATGGAAATGCCACGCCGGAACTCTACGTCGAGTTCCGCAAGGATGGAAAACCCGTCGATCCGACCCCATGGTGGGCGGACCGCTTCTCTGGAAGGACGTGAAATGATGCGGAAACTGTCGCTTCTTATTGCCGGTGCGCTGATGGGCGCGTCAGCGATGAGCCTGGTCTATGGCGCGCCCGGCTCGACGGCGAACGCTGCGGGCTCCGAAACCTACAAGCAACTGGCGATCTTCGGCGACATCTTCGAGCGCGTGCGGGCGCAGTATGTGACGCCGCCGGACGACAAGTCGCTGGTCGAAAACGCCATCAACGGCATGCTCGCTTCGCTCGATCCGCATTCCTCCTACATGAATGCCGAGCAGGCGCAGGACATGCGCGTGCAGACCAAGGGTGAGTTCGGCGGCCTCGGCATCGAGGTCACCATGGAGAACGACCTGGTCAAGGTGATCACGCCGATCGACGACACACCGGCCGCCAAGGCGGGCGTGCTGGCCGGCGACTATATCGCCAAGATCGACGGCGAAGAGGTTCGCGGCCTGACGCTGAACGACGCGGTCGAGAAGATGCGCGGCCTGGTCAACACGCCGATCAAGCTCACCATCCTGCGCCAGGGCGCCGACAAGCCGATCGAGCTGACGGTTGTGCGCGACATCATCAAGGTCAAGGCGGTCAAGTTCCGGGTCGAGAACGACATCGGCTACATGAAGATCACCTCCTTCACCGAAAAGACCTATGACGACCTCGAGAACGCTATCGACACCATCAAGAAGCAGGTGCCGAACGACAAGCTCAAGGGCTATGTGCTCGATCTGCGCCTCAACCCGGGCGGTCTGCTAGACCAGGCGGTGAGCGTGTCCGACGCCTTCCTCGACCGTGGCGAGATTGTCTCGACCCGCGGCCGCGACCCGAAGGATGTCACCCGCTTCGACGCCAAGGCAGGCGACGACATCGGCGCCAAGCCGCTGATCGTTCTGGTCAATGGCGGTTCGGCCAGTGCTTCGGAAATCGTTGCCGGCGCGCTGCAGGACCTGCGCCGCGCCACCGTGGTCGGTACGCAGTCCTTCGGCAAGGGCTCGGTGCAGACCATCATCCCGCTTGGCGAGAACGGCGCGCTGCGTCTGACGACGGCGCTTTATTACACGCCGTCCGGCAAGTCGATCCAGGGCAAAGGCATTACGCCCGACATCAAGGTCGACCAGCCGCTGCCGCCCGAACTGCAGGGCAGGGACCTGACGCGTGGCGAATCGGACCTCAAGGGCCACATCAAGGGCGCCGACGAGAGCGATACCGGTTCGGGCTCGGCTGCCTATGTGCCGCCGGATCCGAAGGACGATCTGCAACTGATCTACGCCGAACAGCTGCTGCGCGGCCAGAAGACCGATCCGGCGTTCCCGCCGAATCCGGAGAAGGCCGTGCTCAACCAGTAAGTCGACCGGCGGGACTCTTTGTTTGGATGCATGTCGATGTCCCAAAACCGGGACCACTTTTGAGCGACATGCATCTGGCTGCCTGATCGAAGCAATGCAATGCTGCCGGGACCGCAAGGTTCCGGCAGTTTGATTCGGAGGCAGTGGCTGGAGAGCGGTGCCTCAAAAGGCGCCGAGGACGCGCCGTCAGTTTTGGATCTTCGCATGGCGAAAAGGTTTCGCTGATCATGCGCCCGGGGATACGGCTTGGCTGACATCGGCAAGGACATAGAACGCCCGCTCGGACAGACCGTCCGGCCGCGCGCCGCGTCGCGCGGGTTGAGCGTCGGTACTGTCGCGACGACGCTGGTCGTCCTGGCCGCGCTCGGCATCTCCGGCGCGATCGCGCTTCGCGAAAAGCCGTTCCGCAGGCCCGAACAGGCGGCGGTCTCGACGCCGAAGGTGACGGCGGCTGCGGAGCCTGCCGCGGCGGCACCGACTGCCGAGCCCGCGGCGCCGAAGGCGGAAACGCCGCCCAAGGCAGCCGGGCCGCAGATCATCCATGTGCAGACCCAGGAGGGCGACGGTCCAGCGAATGCAGCCATCGTCATTCATGACCCGTCGACGATCGGTCAGAATCTGAAGATCGCGCATATTCCTGATAAGGCGCTGATCGAGGCCAGCGACACCGGCCCGCTGCCGGTACGCGCCGCCGACGGCAGGCGGCCGTTCGACGTCTATGCGCGGCCGTGGTCCGGGTCGCGCGGCGCCCGCGTGGCGATTGTCATCGGTGGGCTTGCCGTGTCGCAGACCGGAACCCAGGCAGCAATCGCCAAGCTTCCGGCGGAAGTGACGCTAGCCTTTGCGCCGCAAGGCAACAGCATCGGCCGCTGGATGCAGGCGGCACGGCAGAGCGGGCATGAGGTCGTCATGCAGGTGCCGCTCGAACCGTTCGACTTTCCCAACGTCAATCCCGGCCGCAACACGCTGACGGTGGCGGCGAGCCCGGACGAGAACCTGAAGAGCCTGCGCTGGGCGCTGTCGCGGACCACCAATTATACCGGCGTCATGAACTATATGGGCGCGCGCTTTTCCGCCGACGCGACGGCGATGGGACCGTTCATGGCCGAGTTAGGCAAACGCGGCCTTGCCTATATCGACGACGGCTCGTCCGCGCGGAGCCTGGCGCCCGATC
Source organism: Mesorhizobium sp. CNPSo 4684 (assembly GCF_057784315.1). Taxonomy (NCBI): domain Bacteria; kingdom Pseudomonadati; phylum Pseudomonadota; class Alphaproteobacteria; order Hyphomicrobiales; family Phyllobacteriaceae; genus Mesorhizobium; species Mesorhizobium sp. CNPSo 4684. The sequence goes on from NZ_JBWLUX010000055.1 coordinate 19,183, forward strand.
TCGCCTTGAAGGACGGCGTGCCGTTTGTCGCCGGCGATATGGCGATCGATGCCGTGCAGGACCGTGGCGCCATCCTGAAAAAGCTCGACGCGCTGGAAGCTACAGCGCGCGCCAAAGGCTCCGCCGTCGGCATCGGCTCGGCCTTCGACCTCACCGTCGACACGGTTGCGGCGTGGGTGCTCGAGGCGAAAAAGCGCGGCATCGAGATCGTGCCGATCTCGGCGGTGGCCATCGACCCGGAAAAAAATTAGCGCGAACTCCCGAAACGGCTGGACCTGACTGATGGCTAAAAAGATCGATCCCGAGACGCTGCCGTACCGCCCCTGCGTCGGACTGATGATCCTCAATGGCGACGGGATGGTCTGGGTCGGCCATCGCATCGCCGAGCCGGACAGCGAATTTGCCGGCACGAAGCAGCTCTGGCAGATGCCGCAAGGCGGCATTGACAAGGGCGAAGAGCCGCTGCAGGCGGCCGGGCGCGAGCTCTACGAGGAGACCGGCATGCGCTCGGTCACGCTGCTGGCCGAGGCGCCGCACTGGATCAACTACGATCTGCCGGCCGATCTGGTCGGCATCGCCTTCAAGGGCCGCTATCGCGGCCAGACGCAGAAATGGTTCGCCTACCGCTTTTACGGCGAGACCAGCGAGATCCAGATCAATCCGCCGCCCGGCGGCCATACCGCCGAATTCGATGAATGGGCCTGGCGGCCGATGCAGGACCTGCCCGACCTGATCGTGCCGTTCAAGCGCAAGGTCTATGAGGATGTGGTGGCGGCATTCCGGCATCTCGCGTAGGCGGATTTGAGCAGCCAGGTTCGCATGGTAAGAAATCCATGCTTTATTGGTTGAAGCATGGACGACGCCCGGCAATCGCCCCCTAGCGCTGCGTTAGCGCTGCCCCTCACCTGGCTGCAGCCATCCTCTCCCCGTATAGGGACGGGGAGAGGGGCGATGTCGTCGGCGATTTCGCCGATCTCCAGCGTCGCAAGAAGAGAGCGGGCGTTGAGGCCAGCCCTTTCTCCCCGTCCCTATACGGGGAGAAATGTCCGGCAGGACAATGAGGGGCGGCGCCGACCTCCATGTGTCTGCCATGACTGAAGCGAAGGCGTCTTTGCCACAATCCGATACGATCACCGAGGCCGCCGCAGGCGCTATCCTGACCATCGATCTCGGCGCTATCCAAGAAAACTACCGGCGGCTGAAAGCGAAGCTCGGCGGCGTGCGCTGCGCCGGCGTCGTCAAGGCCGACGGTTACGGGCTTGGCGCGCGCCAGGTGGCGGCGGCGCTGGTTGCCGAGGGCTGCGACATCTTCTTTGTCGCGCATCTCACTGAGGGTGTCGCGCTGCGCGAGGCACTCGGGCCGCAGCCGCAGATCCATGTGCTGAACGGCTTGCCTCCGAGATCGGAGCCGGAAGCGATAGCGGCGGATCTTGTGCCCGTCATCAACAGCGCCGGGCAACTGAAGGCATGGAGCCAGGCCGGCCGAAAGGCCGGCCGCAAGCTCAAGGCGGCCATCCAGGTCGATAGCGGCATGTCACGGCTGGGGATGGCGCCTGCGGAGGTCGAGGCACTTGCGGCCGATGCCTTCGCCGGCGTCGACGTTGTCCTGGTCATGAGCCATCTGGCCCGTGCCGACGAACCCACCAATGCGGCCAATGATGCGCAACTCATGGAATTCGAGCGGTTGCGCAAAATGCTCCCCAAGGCGCCGGCGTCGCTCGACAATTCCTCCGGCATCTTTCTCGGGCCGCGCTATCGGTACGACCTCGCCCGCCCAGGTGCAGCGCTCTACGGCATCAACCCGACGCCGGACGAGGCGAACCCGATGCTGCCGGTGGTGCGGCTCGAGGCGAAGGTCATCCAGACGCGCAGCATCGAAAAGGGTGTGGGCGTCGGCTACGGCCATGCCTTCCTGGCCAGCGGCCCGTTGCGCGCGGCGACAATCTCGCTCGGCTATGCCGATGGCTGGCATCGGCGCGCCGCATCGGCCGCCTGGTTCGAAGGTGTCAGGCTGCCCTTTGTCGGACGGGTCTCGATGGATTCGATCATCCTCGACATTTCGGCGCTGCCGGCCGGCCGCTTGCGCGAGGGCGACCTTGTCGAGCTGCTGGGTCCGTCACAAAGCGTCGACGATGCGGCCGGCCACGCCGGCACCATCGGCTATGAAATCCTGACCAGCCTCGGCCCGCGCTTTCATCGCCGCTACATCAACGAATAGAGGCGCGACACGCCGCCCCTTGGCGGACGCGGCAAAATCCGGCAGACAGGAGGCGACGGCTTCAGGCTCGGATAAGATGTCGTCGTGGAGAGTGATGCGATGAAGATCTTCGTGTTGGGCGGCGGCGTAATCGGGGTCACCACGGCCTACTACCTCGCCGAGGCCGGCCACGAGGTCACGGTGTTCGATCGCCAGAAAGGGCCGGCGCTGGAAACCAGCTTCGCCAATGCCGGCGAGGTTTCGCCCGGCTATGCCTCGCCCTGGGCCGGTCCCGGCATTCCGCTGAAAGCGATCAAATGGCTGTTGATGAAGCATGGCCCGCTGGTCGTGCGACCGGCCTTCGATCCTTACATGTGGACGTGGCTGCTCAAGATGCTGCGCAACTGCACTGCCGATCGCTACGCCATCAACAAGGCGCGCATGGTGCCGCTCGCCGAATACAGCCGCGACACGCTGAAGGCGCTGCGCGACGCGACCGGCATCGCCTATGACGAGCGCACCAAAGGCACGCTGCAGCTGTTTCGCACGCAAAAGCAGCTCGACGGCACCGGCGGCGATGTCGAGGTGTTGAAGAAATACGGCGTGCCCTATGAGTTGCTCGATCCCGATGGCTGCATCGCAGCCGAGCCGGCGCTGGCCGGCGTGCGGGAAAAGTTCGTCGGCGGCCTCAGGCTGCCCGGCGACGAAACCGGCGACTGCAAGATGTTCACCGACAGATTGGCTGAGCTCTGCGTGGCGCGCGGCGTTACATTCGAATATGGCACGCAGATCAGGCGATTCACCAAGAACCGCAATCGCATCGTCAGCTTCGGCACGGACCAGCGCTCGCGCGCGGCCGACGCCTACGTGCTGGCGCTGGGCAGCTATTCGGCGCGCTTCATGCGACTGCTCAGGCGTCCGATTCCGGTCTATCCGGTCAAGGGTTACTCGATCACCGTGCCGATCAAGGATGCGGCGGCTGCACCGGTATCGACGGTGATGGACGAAACCTACAAGGTGGCGATCACCAGGCTCGGCGACCGCATCCGCGTCGGCGGCACGGCGGAGATTTCCGGCTTTGACCTCAGGCTGCATGAATCGCGCCGGCGCACGCTCGAACATTCGGTCGGCGATCTGTTCCCGGATGGCGGCGACCTCAAGGCGGCGTCGTTCTGGTGCGGACTGCGGCCGATGACGCCGGATGGGCCGCCGCTGATCGGCCGCACTGAATTCTCCAACCTCTATCTCAACACCGGCCACGGCACGCTTGGCTGGACCATGGCCTGCGGCTCGGCCAAGGTGCTGTCCGACATCATCTCCAGTAAAGTGCCTGATATCGATGTGCGGGAGCTGGGGCCGGAGCGGTATTTGAGGTAGCTGCCGGTCGATCCGGGTTGGCAGCTGCCGTGGGTGATTGGCGGGGTCCTCTAAGACGTCGTCATCCTGGGGCGAGCAAGGAGCGAAGCGACGCGGCGCAGACCCCAGGATCCATGCCGCGAGGTTAAGGGGTTGCCACGGTGCAGAATTCTGCTCCGCCGCACTTTACGGCAAGAGTCACGGAATGGATCCCAGGGTTTCCGCGACGTCGCTTCGCGCTCACTCCGCCCTAGGATTGTTTGAGAAGGATCTGGTAGTTTGGCGGCCGGGACTGCAGGCCCATCACAGCCTGCAGCCCCGGCGGCAGGCGACCGTCCCTAGGACCGGGTAAACACCCGACGT
>NZ_JBWLUX010000056.1:0-21222 GCF_057784315.1 Mesorhizobium sp. CNPSo 4684
AAGCCGCACAAGAAGTTCGTGGCCGAAGCCTACATCCTGACCAAGGACGAAGGTGGCCGTCACACGCCGTTCTTCACCAACTACCGTCCGCAGTTCTACTTCCGCACGACCGACGTGACCGGCATCGTGTCGCTGCCGGAAGGCACGGAAATGGTGATGCCCGGCGACAACATCACGGTCGATGTCGAGCTGATCGTGCCGATCGCCATGGAAGAGAAGCTGCGCTTCGCCATCCGTGAAGGCGGCCGCACCGTCGGTGCCGGCATCGTCGTCACCATCAAAGAATAATCGAGCCCAGCATCCGCCGGATCGACAAGGAAAGGGCGGCCTCAAGGCCGCCCTTTTTCGTTGACTGATGCCCAGATGTGCCTGTTTTGGTGTCCCAATCTCTGTTGCAAGTCTCTGGGCCTATACTAGTATAGGTTGCTATTGAGAGGCTTGGTCGGATGTTTCCACGGCACCGTTTTCAGGGTTGGGCGTGCCGGGCACTGGGGCTGATCTGCCTGGTGTCGCTGCTTGCCATGGGCAATGCCGCTTTCGCGGGCCAGACAGAAAATTCCGAGCCGGAGCCGGATTCGCCGATGCGGTTCGTCGTCGTGCGCAGCAATGCGCCGGGCTGCGAGCCGACCTGCCCGGAATGGATATCGGCCGAGGGTGCGATATCGGCAAAGTCGCCGGCGCTGCTCAAGGCGGTCCTGAAAACGCTCGGCCGCCGCAAATTGCCGATCGTCGTCAATTCTCCCGGCGGCGATGTCGATGCGGCCATCGCCATGGGCCGCATGATCCGCAAGAACAAGCTCGACATCGCGGTCGGCCGGACCTGGTTTGTCGGCTGCGAGCCGGGGGTGAAGAACTGCAAGGAGAACGACGCCAAGGGCTCGCACTATATCGGCAACCCCTATGTGCTCGGCAGCTATTGCGCGTCCGCTTGCCCGATGATGCTGGCCGGCGGCACCAGGCGCCTGGTCGGGCCGCTGGCTTATCTCGGCGTCCACCAGATCACGACCACGGTCGTGCAAATGAACGTGCAATATGAAGTCCGCTATCGCGTCGTGAAAGGCAAGAAGCGGGTCATCAGCAAGAAGGTCGTCAGCCGCAAGAATGCCGGCAGCTACAAGACCTACGAAATGAGCAAGAAGGTCGAGCGCAAGCTGGCCACCTATTTCAAGGAGATGGGTGTCGACCTCAGTTTGGTCGAAACGATGAAGAGCACGCCAGCCAGCGACATCCAGCAGATCGACCTTAGCGACATGCTGACAATGAAGCTGGTCACCAGCGAAGACTCTGTAAGTTTACTCACCAATGCGAGCCTGTGCACGCTGGAGCCATTGGCCTCGAATTGCCGGGAAATACCGGCGAACAAGCCAGCCGGCGGCCAACCGGCCGTGGCAAAGGCAGCGCCGCCGGTGAAGCCCCAGAACGCACAGCCCGATGACGGCATGCGCTTTGTCGTGGTTCGCGGCAGCAATCCGCTCTGCAATCCCGACTGTCCGGAGTGGATTGCGGCGCAAGGCGCGATTACGCCTCAGACGCCGCAGAAGCTCAGCCAATTGCTCGCTACACTTGGCAACCGAAGGCTGCCGGTGGTGATCAGCTCGCGCGGCGGTGACCTCTCCGGCGCCCTGGCGGCGGGGCGGATCATCCATGAAAACAAGCTCGACGTTGCCGTTGCCCGCACCGATTTCGTCGGCTGCGACCCGGCAGAGTGGAATTGCCCGGCCAGGGACGGCGCCTATGCTGGACTGAGCGTCGATGGCGACGGCGACTGCGATTCGGCCTGCGCGCTCATGCTGGCGGGTGGCGCCAGACGGCTTGTCGGCTCCCAGGCGCGGCTCAGCCTTTATCTGATGGGGCAGAAACAGACGGTCAAAGCCTATCTCGACGAGATGGCCATAAGCCCGGCTCTGTTCGCTGCGCTTCAGGACAGTTCGGTCGAGCGCCGGCTCGAACCCGATATGATGCTAAAGGTCGGCCTGACGACCGGGCACCAGTCGGTGGATGCGCTGACGGGGTCCAGCATCTGCAAGTCGGCGCCGAAACCCGAGAATTGCCGTGTGGTGGCGTCGTCCAATGCGCAGGCCGAAGCGCCCGCCAAATTGTAGGCACGTCGTTTCGGGAACTCGCCATCGAGGCAGGTTGAGTGAGGCATGATTTTTCCGCTATCGTCGCCAGGCGCCGGGGCTGGCGGAGGATCGAAAATGAGCCAGGATATCCCGACACTTTACGAATGGGCCGGCGGCATCGAGGCGCTGAACAGGCTGACCCAGACTTTCTATGACAGCGTGGCGCGCGACCTGGTCGTCGGCCCGGTGTTCAAGCACATGTCACCTGATCATCCCGCCCATGTCGCGGCTTTCATCGGCGAGGTCTTCGGCGGCCCCAAAACCTATAGCGAAAAGCATGGCGGCCATCGCGAGATGGTCATGCATCATCTGGGCAAGCATCTCACAGAAGAACAGCGCCGGCGTTGGATCAGCCTGCTTGCCGATGCCGCCGATGCGGTCGGGCTGCCGGACGATCCCGAATTCCGCTCCGCCTTCATGGGCTATGTCGAGTGGGGATCGCGGCTGGCCAAGATGAACTCCACCCTCGGCGAGACCTGCGACCCGGAGACCGAACCGATGCCGGCCTGGGGCTGGGGTGTGCCGGGCGGGCCGTACAAGCCGCCGGCCGAGGGGTGAGCGCCGGCAAGCGGCCTCAGACGAAAAAATCGCGATCGACAGGGAAGACCTGGCGGCTACCTGGCCGGATTTCCGGCGAAGGATATGAAAGCGCGTCAGACCACTCTTTACAGCGCGCCCGGAAGCTTTTAGGAAGCGCCTGCGCCGAAACGCGCGTACGGGCATAGCTCAGTTGGTAGAGCGGCGGTCTCCAAAACCGCAGGTCGTAGGTTCGAGCCCTGCTGCCCGTGCCATTTCTCAAATGGCGATTCACGAACGAACTCGGTCCCGTGCCCCGCATTGAAAAATGGCGGGTGGCTTGCCATATTAGGGAAACTGAGGCATAAGACCCCCATAGCCGGGACGGGACGACTGGATGGTTCCGAGGCGGCGTTTGGTCATAAAGCGGACACTTGCCACTTGCGTGGATCAAGAATCGGTTTTATGTAGACACAACAGACACGCGACGCGTGGAGCTGGGAAGCCGGCTTTACGCGTCCGATTTGCATGGGCGAAATGGTTGCGCTGATTCGGCGCTGACTTGAAACCCAGGCGGCACGTCCCGGCCAGCGGGATCATCCAGGAGACCCGGCCAACGGGTCTTGAAGACAGAGCGGCATATGGCTTCGAAAACCACAAATCCTTTCGTCTTTCTCCAGCAGGTCCGCGCGGAGACCGCCAAGGTGACTTGGCCCTCGCGCCGGGAGACGATGATCTCGACGGTGATGGTGCTCGTGTTTGCGGTCATCGCGATGATCTTTTTCTTCACCGCCGACGTGGCCATGGGCTACGCGATCGAGCGGTTATTGAGCCTCGGCCATTAAGTCCGGCGATTACGGAGAAGTCTTGAAATGACCGCGCGGTGGTACATCGTCCACGCCTATTCGAACTTTGAAAAAAAGGTCGCCGAGGACATTGAGAACAAGGCCAAGCAGAAGGGCCTGTCCGCCGATATCGAGCAGATCGTGGTGCCGACCGAGAAGGTCGTCGAGATCCGCCGCGGCCGCAAGGTCGATGCCGAGCGCAAGTTCTTTCCGGGCTATGTGCTGCTGAAGGCCAACCTGACCGACGCGGTGTTTTCGCTGGTCAAGAATACGCCGAAGGTTACCGGCTTCCTCGGTGACTCCAAGCCGGTGCCGATCACGGAAGCCGAGGCGCAGCGGATTCTGAACCAGGTCCAGGAAGGCGTCGAGCGGCCCAAGCCCTCGGTCACCTTCGAGATCGGCGAGGCGATCCGCGTTTCGGACGGTCCGTTCGCGTCGTTCAACGGTTTCGTCCAGGAAGTGGATGAGGAGCGGGCGCGGCTCAAGGTGGAAGTTTCGATCTTCGGGCGCGCCGTGCCCGTCGATCTGGAATTCGGACAGGTCGAAAAGGGCTGATCCGGAAAACCCCACGCCGGTTCGCCGGCAAGGGGAGGCGGCGCGAAAACGCGCGGCCATGAACGGGTGGGAGGCGAATGTGGCTTTAGCCGGCCGCGCGAACCGCACCACCGGACTGCAACCGCCGGCATTCCCCGATAGTGGGGCCGGCATCAGACAAAGGCAGGAAAGAGATGGCTAAGAAAATTGCAGGCCAGCTCAAGCTCCAGGTTGCCGCGGGCTCGGCTACGCCGTCGCCCCCGATCGGCCCGGCGCTTGGTCAGCGCGGCATCAACATCATGGAATTCTGCAAGGCGTTCAACGCGCAGACCCAGGAAATGGAAAAGGGATCGCCGATTCCGGTCGTCATCACCTACTACCAGGACAAGTCGTTCACCTTCGTCATGAAGACGCCGCCGGTGAGCTACTTCCTGAAGAAGGCTGCGAACCTGAAGTCGGGCTCCAAGGAGCCGGGCAAGGTCAAGGTCGGCACGATCGGCCGCGACAAGGTGCGCGCCATCGCCGAGCAGAAGATGAAGGATCTGAACGCAAACGACGTCGAAGCGGCCATGCGCATGGTCGAGGGCTCCGCCCGTTCGATGGGTCTGGAAGTGGTGGGCTGAGATCATGGCAAAACTTGCAAAGCGTGTATCGAAGACCCGCGAAGGCATCGACCCCAACAAGGCTTATGCTCTGGGTGAAGCGCTGAAGCTGCTCAAGGACCGTTCGACGGTGAAGTTCGACGAGACCATCGAAGTCGCGATGAACCTCGGCGTCGACCCGCGTCACGCCGACCAGATGGTCCGCGGCGTGGTCAACCTGCCGAACGGCACCGGCCGCTCGGTCCGTGTCGCCGTGTTCGCACGTGGCGACAAGGCTGAGGAAGCCAAGGCCGCTGGCGCCGACATCGTCGGTGCCGAGGATCTGGTCGAGATCGTCCAGAAGGGCACGATCGACTTCGATCGCTGCATCGCCACGCCGGACATGATGCCGCTGGTCGGTCGTCTAGGCAAGGTTCTCGGCCCGCGCGGCATGATGCCGAACCCGAAGGTCGGCACCGTCACCACCGACGTCGCAGCCGCAGTCAAGGCATCGAAGGGCGGCGCTGTCGAGTTCCGCGTCGAGAAGGCCGGCATCGTCCAGGCCGGCGTCGGCAAGGTCTCGTTCGACGTCAAGGCGCTGGAAGAAAACATCCGCGCCTTCGCCGATGCGGTGACCAAGGCAAAGCCGGCTGGCGCCAAGGGCAACTACGTCAAGAAGGTGTCGGTCACCTCGACGATGGGTCCGGGCCTCAAGCTCGACGTCTCGACGCTCGCAGCGTCCTGATACGAAACATCTGGATCGGCCGCTAAAGCGCTGATCCGCAATTGAATTCCGGGCCTCCGACTTGTCGGCGGCCCGGTACCGGAAGCCGAGAGGTTTCCGGACATCCTGTCCGAGATTGCAGGCGGCCCAGAAGCCTTAATTGAATTGGGCCTGCATGAGACGGGTGAAAACCTGACAACGGAGCGACTGCTCCAATGAAAGGTTCGAACCGTGTTTGCCTTTTGTCTGCGCATCGCCGGCTTGCCGTCGATGTGGCGAAAGGGGGCAGGATCCTCGAGCGTCGTTCGGGAGATCCGTTACTGGATGGCCCGGCCGGCAAAAAGGCAACCCGACGCCTGTCCTCTAAATGGGAATGTTCCCATTGATGGGGTAGGGGTCAACTGGAGATAGGCAGTGGACAGAGCGGAAAAACGCGAACTCGTCACGGGCCTGAATGGTGCTTTTGCAGGCGCTGGTTCAGTCGTCGTGGCCCACTACGCCGGTATCACCGTCGCGCAAATGAACGACCTTCGGTCGAAAATGCGCGCTGCCGGTGGCACCGTCAAAGTCGCGAAGAACCGTCTCGCCAAAATCGCTCTTCAGGGCACGGACTCCGCATCGATCATCGACCTGTTCAAGGGACAGACGCTGATCGCTTATTCGGAGGATCCGATTGCGGCGCCGAAGGTCGCGTCCGATTTCGCCAAGGGAAATGACAAGTTGGTCATTCTCGGCGGCGCAATGGGCACCACCTCGCTCAACGCCGACGGTGTGAAGGCACTCGCCACACTTCCGTCGCTCGATGAGCTGCGCGCCAAGCTGGTTGGCATGATCGCCACGCCGGCAACCCGGATCGCCCAGATCGTCAATGCGCCAGCGGCTTCGGTCGCGCGCGTCATCGGCGCTTACGCCCGGAAGGACGAGGCGGCATGAGGCCGTTCCTCGCTATCACAAACACACGTTCGAACCTGATGAAGGAATACAACAATGGCTGATCTGGCAAAGATCGTAGACGACCTTTCGAAGCTGACCGTCCTCGAGGCGGCCGAGCTGTCGAAGCTTCTTGAAGAAAAGTGGGGCGTTTCGGCTGCTGCTCCGGTGGCGGTTGCCGCTGCTGGCGGTGGTGCCGCTGCTGCTGCTCCGGCCGAGGAAAAGACGGAATTCGACGTCGTCCTCACCGAGGCAGGCGCTCAGAAGATCAACGTCATCAAGGAAGTCCGCGCCATCACCGGCCTGGGCCTCAAGGAAGCCAAGGATCTGGTCGAAGCAGCTCCGAAGCCGGTCAAGGAAGGCGTTTCCAAGGCTGACGCCGAGAAGTTCAAGGCCCAGCTGGAAGCAGCCGGCGCCAAGGTCGACCTGAAGTAAGCGTAAAGCGGCGGGCGGCCTCGCGCCGTCCGCCACTCCCTTCGTGTCAAGGGAGAACGCGTAGCGCGAGTAGTACGGGAACCTCTTTCCTGAGGGCCGAAACCGGCCTTCAGGAAACGGGTTTTCTCCCGTTTTAGCCGGCAGCCTGCCGGAGAAACAGACAGAGGGCCGCTGCCCAGGCGGCTCAGTATGCAAGGCGAGCCGCGGCGAGGCTCGTCCCGAGTTTAGAGCTAAGGAGCGACGATGGCCCAGACCCAGACTTTCAATGGCCGCAGACGCGTACGCAAGTTCTTCGGAAAGATCCCGGAAGTTGCGGAGATGCCGAACCTGATCGAGGTTCAAAAGGCATCCTATGACCAGTTCCTGATGGTGGACGAGCCCAAGGGCGGCCGTCCGGACGAAGGGCTGCAGGCTGTTTTCAAGTCGGTCTTCCCGATCTCCGATTTTTCCGGCTCCTCGATGCTGGAGTTCGTGAAGTACGAGTTCGAAGGACCGAAATTCGACGTTGACGAATGCCGTCAGCGCGACCTGACCTATGCCGCGCCGCTGAAGGTGACGTTGCGCCTCATCGTATTCGATATCGACGAGGATACCGGCGCCAAGTCGATCAAGGACATCAAGGAGCAGGACGTCTACATGGGCGACATGCCGCTCATGACCTTGAACGGCACCTTCATCGTCAATGGCACCGAGCGTGTCATCGTCTCGCAGATGCACCGTTCGCCGGGCGTCTTCTTCGACCATGACAAGGGCAAGTCGCACTCGTCGGGCAAGCTTTTGTTTGCCGCGCGCGTCATCCCCTATCGCGGTTCGTGGCTCGACATCGAGTTCGATTCCAAGGACGTCGTGCACGCCCGCATCGACCGCCGCCGCAAGATTCCGGTGACGTCGCTGTTGATGGCGCTTGGCATGGACGGCGAAGAGATCCTGTCAACCTTCTACAACAAGATCACCTACAAGCGCGCCGGCGATCACTGGCGCATTCCGTTCAACGTCGAGCGTTTCCGCGGCCTCAAGGCGGTCGGCGACCTGGTCGATGCCGACACCGGCGAGATCGTCGTCGAGCAGGGCAAGAAGATCACCGCCCGCCAGGCAAGGGCGCTTGGCGAAAAGGGTCTGAAGGCGATCAAGGCGACCGATGAGGATCTGCTCGGCAATTACCTGGCCGAAGACATCGTCAATTACGGCACCGGCGAGATCTTCCTCGAAGCCGGTGACGAGATCGACGAGAAGACGCTGAAGGTGCTGCTCGGCACCGGCGAGCAGGAGATCAAGGTTCTCGACATCGACCACGTCAATGTCGGCGCCTACATCCGCAACACGCTCAACGTCGACAAGAACGAGAGCCGCCAGGACGCGCTGTTCGATATCTATCGTGTCATGCGCCCGGGCGAGCCGCCGACGCTGGAAACCGCCGAAGCCATGTTCAACTCGCTGTTCTTCGACAGCGAGCGCTACGATCTGTCGGCCGTCGGCCGCGTCAAGATGAACATGCGCCTTGAGCTCAAGGCCGAGGACACCGTGCGCGTGCTGCGCAAGGACGACATCCTGGCCGTGGTCAAGACGCTGGTCGAACTGCGCGACGGCAAGGGCGAGATCGACGACATCGACAATCTCGGCAACCGCCGCGTGCGTTCTGTCGGCGAGCTGATGGAGAACCAGTACCGTGTCGGCCTGCTGCGCATGGAGCGCGCGATCAAGGAACGTATGTCCTCGATCGAGATCGATACGGTGATGCCGCAGGACCTGATCAACGCCAAGCCGGCGGCTGCCGCCGTGCGCGAGTTCTTCGGTTCCTCGCAGCTGTCGCAGTTCATGGACCAGACCAACCCGCTGTCGGAGATCACCCACAAGCGCCGCCTGTCGGCGCTTGGACCGGGCGGTCTGACCCGCGAGCGCGCCGGCTTCGAGGTGCGCGACGTGCACCCGACGCATTACGGCCGCATCTGCCCGATCGAGACGCCGGAAGGCCCGAATATCGGTCTGATCAACTCGCTGGCGACGTTTGCGCGCGTGAACAAGTACGGCTTCATCGAGAGCCCGTACCGCAAGATCGTCAACGGCAAGCTGACCAATGAGGTCGTCTATCTCTCCGCTATGGAAGAGTCCAAGCACCACGTTGCGCAGGCCAATGCCGAGCTCGACAAGAATGGTGGTTTCGTCGACGAATTCGTCATTTGCCGCAGCGCCGGCGAAGTGATGATGGCGCCGCGCGAAAACGTCGATCTGATGGACGTGTCGCCCAAGCAGATGGTGTCTGTGGCCGCGGCGTTGATCCCGTTCCTCGAGAACGACGACGCCAACCGCGCGCTGATGGGCTCCAACATGCAGCGTCAGGCCGTGCCGCTGGTGCGCGCCGAAGCGCCGTTTGTCGGCACCGGCATGGAGCCGATCGTTGCCCGTGACTCGGGCGCCGCCATCGGCGCCCGCCGCGGCGGCATCGTCGACCAGGTGGACGCGACGCGTATCGTTATCCGCGCCACGGAAGATCTCGATCCCGGCAAGTCGGGCGTCGATATCTACCGGCTGATGAAGTTCCAGCGTTCGAACCAGAACACCTGCATCAACCAGCGTCCGCTGGTGCGCATGGGCGACCGCGTCAACAAGGGCGACATCATCGCCGACGGTCCGTCGACGGAACTCGGCGATCTGGCGCTCGGCCGCAACGTGCTGGTCGCGTTCATGCCGTGGAACGGCTACAACTACGAGGACTCGATCCTGCTCTCCGAGCGCATCGTGGCCGACGACGTCTTCACCTCGATCCACATCGAGGAGTTCGAAGTCATGGCCCGCGACACCAAGCTCGGACCGGAGGAAATCACGCGCGACATTCCGAACGTTTCGGAAGAAGCGCTGAAGAACCTCGACGAGGCCGGCATCGTCTATATCGGCGCGGAAGTGCAGCCGGGCGACATCCTGGTCGGCAAGATCACGCCGAAGGGCGAAAGCCCGATGACGCCGGAAGAAAAGCTCCTGCGCGCCATCTTCGGTGAAAAGGCGTCCGACGTTCGCGATACCTCGATGCGCATGCCTCCGGGCACCTTCGGCACCGTTGTCGAGGTGCGCGTGTTCAACCGTCACGGCGTCGAGAAGGACGAGCGCGCCATGGCGATCGAACGCGAGGAGATCGAACGCCTCGCCAAGGACCGCGACGACGAGCAGGCGATCCTCGACCGCAACGTCTATTCGCGCCTTTCCGACGTCCTCGTCGGCAAGGAAGCGATTGCCGGACCGAAGGGCTTCAAGAAGGGCTCGAAGCTGTCGAAGGACACGCTGGACGAGTATCCGCGTTCGCAGTGGTGGCAGTTTGCGGTGGAGAACGAAAAGCTCCAGAGCGAACTGGAAGCCCTGCGTGGCCAGTACGACGACTCCAAGAAGGCGCTCGAGCAGCGCTTCATGGACAAGGTCGAGAAGGTGCAGCGCGGCGACGAAATGCCTCCGGGCGTCATGAAGATGGTCAAGGTCTTCGTGGCCGTGAAGCGCAAGATGCAGCCGGGCGACAAGATGGCCGGCCGTCACGGCAACAAGGGTGTCGTGTCGCGCATCGTTCCGGTCGAGGACATGCCTTTCCTCGAGGACGGCACGCATGCCGATATCGTGCTCAACCCGCTGGGTGTGCCGAGCCGCATGAATGTCGGCCAGATCCTGGAAACGCATCTGGGCTGGGCATGTGCGGGCATGGGCAAGAAGATCGGCGAGCTGATCGACGCGTACAAGACGGCTGGAGACATCAAGCCGCTGCGCAAGACGCTCGAGAGCTTCATCCCTGCCAACGACCGCAACGAGCCGGTCCGCGAGTATGACGACGAGAGCATCGTTCGCCTCAGCGAACAGATGCGCCGCGGCGTCTCCATCGCGACACCGGTGTTCGACGGCGCGCATGAGGTCGACATCAACATCATGCTGGAGCAGGCGGGCCTGCACACCAGCGGTCAGTCGCAGCTCTATGACGGACGCACCGGCGAGCCGTTCGATCGCAAGGTGACGATGGGCTATATCTATATGCTCAAGCTTCACCACCTGGTGGACGACAAGATCCACGCGCGTTCGATCGGTCCGTACTCGCTCGTTACCCAGCAGCCGCTGGGCGGCAAGGCGCAGTTCGGCGGCCAGCGCTTCGGCGAAATGGAGGTCTGGGCGCTGGAAGCCTACGGCGCCGCCTACACGCTGCAGGAAATGCTGACGGTGAAGTCGGACGACGTCGCTGGCCGCACCAAGGTCTACGAGGCGATCGTGCGCGGCGACGACACGTTCGAAGCCGGCATTCCGGAGAGCTTCAACGTTCTCGTCAAGGAAATGCGGTCTCTCGGCCTCAATGTCGAGCTGGAGAACACCAAGCTTGACGACAACCCTGTCCGGCTGCCCGACGCAGCCGAGTAAAAACAAGACATCCGGTCGCGGGAGCCCGCGGCCGGATGCACCAAATTCTACGGCCGGTGGGCCGACCACTCAGCGGGCATTTGGCCCGCGTTAGATGCAAGGGGTTTTCGAGGACCCCGAAAAGGAGAACGGCATGAACCAAGAGGTCATGAATCTCTTCAATCCGCAGGCGCCGGCGCAGGTGTTCGATTCCATCCGGATATCGCTCGCCAGCCCTGAGAAGATTCTGTCCTGGTCGTTCGGCGAGATCAAGAAGCCGGAGACCATCAACTACCGCACCTTCAAGCCAGAGCGTGACGGTCTGTTCTGCGCGCGCATTTTTGGCCCGATCAAGGACTATGAATGCCTGTGCGGCAAGTACAAGCGCATGAAGTACAAGGGCGTCATCTGCGAGAAGTGCGGCGTCGAAGTCACGCTGTCGCGCGTTCGCCGCGAGCGCATGGGCCACATCGAGCTGGCAGCACCGGTCGCTCACATCTGGTTCCTGAAGTCGCTGCCGTCGCGCATCGGCACGCTGCTCGACATGACGCTCAAGGATATCGAGCGCGTCCTCTACTTCGAGAACTACATAGTCACCGAGCCTGGCCTCACCGCGCTGAAGGAGCACCAACTGCTCAGCGAGGAAGAGTACATGATCGCCGTCGACGAGTATGGCGAGGATTCCTTCACCGCGATGATCGGCGCCGAGGCCATTCATGACCTTCTGGCCGGCATGGACCTGGAGAAGATCGCCGGCGACCTGCGTTCGGAACTGGCTTCGACCACGTCCGAGCTGAAGCAGAAGAAGTATCTGAAGCGGCTCAAGGTGGTCGAGAACTTCATGGAATCCGGCAACCGTCCGGAATGGATGATCATGAAGGTGGTTCCGGTGATCCCGCCGGACCTGCGCCCGCTCGTCCCGCTGGACGGCGGCCGTTTCGCGACGTCCGACCTGAACGACCTCTATCGCCGCGTCATCAACCGCAACAACCGCCTGAAGCGGCTGATCGAGCTGCGCGCGCCCGGCATCATCGTGCGCAATGAAAAGCGCATGCTGCAGGAAGCTGTCGACGCTCTGTTCGACAACGGCCGCCGCGGCCGCGTCATCACCGGCGCCAACAAGCGTCCGCTGAAGTCGCTGTCCGACATGTTGAAGGGCAAGCAGGGCCGGTTCCGCCAGAACCTGCTCGGCAAGCGCGTCGACTATTCGGGCCGTTCGGTCATCGTCACCGGTCCGGAGCTCAAGCTGCACCAGTGCGGCCTGCCGAAGAAGATGGCGCTCGAACTGTTCAAGCCCTTCATCTACGCCCGCCTCGACGCCAAGGGTTTCTCCTCGACCGTCAAGCAGGCCAAGAAGCTGGTCGAGAAGGAGCGTCCGGAAGTCTGGGATATCCTCGACGAGGTCATCCGCGAGCATCCGGTGCTGTTGAACCGCGCGCCGACGCTGCACCGCCTGGGCATCCAGGCGTTCGAGCCGATCCTGATCGAAGGCAAGGCGATCCAGCTGCATCCGCTGGTTTGCACGGCCTTCAACGCCGACTTCGACGGCGATCAGATGGCCGTTCACGTGCCGCTGTCGCTCGAGGCTCAGCTTGAAGCCCGCGTGCTGATGATGTCGACCAACAACATCCTGCATCCGGCTTCCGGCGCGCCGATCATCGTGCCGTCGCAGGACATGGTTCTGGGTCTCTACTATCTCTCGATCGTCAACCAGAACGAGCCGGGCGAAGGCATGGTGTTTGCCGACATGGGCGAGCTCCAGCATGCGCTCGAGACCAAGGCCGTCACCCTGCACGCCAAGATCAAGGGCCGTTTCCGTTCGGTCGACGCCGAAGGCAAGGTCGTGTCGAAGATCTACGACACCACGCCTGGCCGCATGATCATCGGCGAACTGCTGCCGAAGAACGTCAACGTGCCTTACGAGACCGCCAACCAGGAGATGACCAAGAAGAACATCTCCAAGATGATCGACACCGTCTACCGCCATTGCGGTCAGAAGGAGACGGTCATTTTCTGCGACCGCATCATGGCACTCGGCTTCGGCCATGCCTGCCGCGCCGGCATTTCGTTCGGCAAGGACGACATGCTGATCCCGGACGCCAAGATCAAGCTGGTCTCCGACACCGAGGCTTTGGCCAAGGAATACGAGCAGCAGTACAATGACGGTCTGATCACGCAGGGCGAGAAGTACAACAAGGTCGTCGACGCCTGGGCCAAGTGCTCGGAAAAGGTCGCTGACGAAATGATGGCCCGCATCAAGGCGGTCGAGTTCGAGGACAATGGCCGTCAGAAGCCGATGAACTCGATCTACATGATGTCGCATTCGGGTGCGCGCGGTTCGCCCACCCAGATGCGCCAGCTCGCTGGCATGCGTGGCCTGATGGCCAAGCCGTCGGGTGAAATCATCGAGACGCCGATCATCTCGAACTTCAAGGAAGGCCTGACCGTGCTCGAGTACTTCAACTCGACCCACGGCGCCCGCAAGGGTCTGGCCGACACCGCCTTGAAGACGGCGAACTCGGGTTACCTCACCCGTCGTCTGGTCGACGTGGCGCAGGACTGCATCGTCAACTCCGTGGATTGCGGCACCGACAAGGGCCTCACCATGCAGCCGATCGTCGATGCCGGTCAGGTCGTTGCTTCGGTCGGCCAGCGCGTGCTGGGCCGTACCGCGCTCGACGACATCAACCATCCGGTGTCGGGCGAGGTTCTGGTCAAGGCCGGAACGCTGATGGACGAGCGTGACGTTGAGCAGATCGAAAAGGCCGGCGTGCAGTCGGTCCGCATCCGTTCGGCACTGACCTGCGAAGTCAGGGTCGGCGTCTGCGCGGTCTGCTACGGACGCGATCTGGCCCGCGGCACCCCGGTCAACCAGGGCGAAGCCGTCGGCGTCATCGCGGCGCAGTCGATCGGCGAGCCGGGCACCCAGCTCACCATGCGTACCTTCCACATGGGCGGTACGGCGCAGGTGGTGGATAGTTCGTTCCTTGAAGCCTCGTACGAGGGCAAGGTCGAGATCCGCAACCGCAACGTGGTGCGCAACTCGGACGGCCAGCAGATGGTCATGGGCCGCAACATGGCGGTGCTGATCCTCGACGAGGCCGGCAAGGAACGCGCCACGCACCGCGTCACCTATGGTTCGCGTATCTTCGTGGACGATGGCGACAAGGTGAAGCGCGGCCAGCGTATCGCCGAGTGGGATCCCTATACCCGCCCGGTCCTCACCGAAATCGAGGGCAAGGTGGCGTATGAGGATCTGGTCGACGGCATTTCCGTTCAGGAAACGGCCGACGAGTCGACCGGCATCACCAAGCGTGAGGTCATCGACTGGCGTTCGACGCCGCGCGGCAACGACCTCAAGCCGGCAATCGCCATCCTGGACGGCAAGGGCAAGGTCGGCAAGCTGTCGAAGGGCGGCGACGCACGCTTCCTGCTCTCGGTCGAGGCCATTCTCTCGGTCGAGCCGGGTTCGCAGGTTCGCCCCGGTGACGTGCTGGCGCGTATCCCGATGGAAAGCGCCAAGACCAAGGACATCACCGGCGGTCTGCCGCGTGTTGCCGAATTGTTCGAGGCACGTCGTCCGAAGGATCACGCCATCATCGCCGAGATCGATGGCACGATCCGCTTCGGCCGCGACTACAAGAACAAGCGCCGCATCATCATCGAGCCGCATGACTCGACGCTTGAGCCGGTCGAATACCTGATCCCGAAGGGCAAGCCGTTCCATCTCCAGGACGGCGACGTCATCGAGAAGGGCGACTACATCCTCGACGGCAATCCGGCGCCGCACGACATCCTGGCGATCAAGGGCGTGGAGGCACTTGCTTCCTACCTCGTGAACGAAATCCAGGAAGTCTACCGCCTGCAGGGCGTGTCGATCAACGACAAGCACATCGAGGTGATCGTTCGCCAGATGCTGCAGAAGGTCGAGATCACCACGCAGGGCGACTCGACCTACATTCCGGGCGACCACGTGGACGTGATCGAACTGGAAGAGGTGAACGAGCGCCTGATCGAGGACGGCAAGAAGCCGGCCGAAGGCCAGCCGGTGCTGCTCGGCATCACCAAGGCGTCGCTGCAGACGCCGTCCTTCATCTCGGCCGCCTCCTTCCAGGAGACGACCAGGGTGCTGACGGAAGCTGCGGTTGCCGGCAAGACCGACATGCTGCAGGGCCTGAAGGAAAACGTCATTGTCGGCCGGCTGATCCCGGCAGGTACCGGCGGCACGATGAGCCAGATCCGGCGCATCGCCACCTCGCGCGACGAGCTGATCATCGACGAGCGCCGCAAGGCCTCCGGTGTCGAAATCGCCGAGCCGATGCTGACCGACATGGTCAACGCCGCGCAGTAAGCGCGGTCGGACGAGAAGAGGAAAAGGGGCCCAAGTGGCCCCTTTTCGCGTTTTCGCCTTACGAAGAGGAAGAACCATGAGCAACAAGACCTGGACGGCTGTCGACGACTACATCGTCTCCTCCCTTTTCGAAGCGGATCCCGTGCTTGACGCGGTGATCGCAACCAATCGCAAACAGGGCCTGCCGGCGATCGACGTGTCGGCCGCCCAAGGCAAGCTGCTGTCGCTTCTGGTGCGCATCAGCAGTGCCAGGAAGGTGCTGGAAATCGGCACGCTTGGCGGCTACTCGACCATCTGGATGGCAAGGGGGCTGCCGGCCGACGGCAAGGTCGTGACGCTTGAACTCGATCCACACCACGCAAAGGTCGCGCGCTCGAATTTCGAGCGGGCAGGGGTGTCGGACAAGGTGGACCTGCGCCTCGGCCCGGCGCTGCAGTCGCTCGCAACGCTTGGCAGCGAAAATGCCGGTCCGTTCGACCTGATCTTCATCGACGCCGACAAGCCGAACAACCCGAACTATCTGTCATGGGCGATGCGGCTGTCACGGCCGGGATCGGTCATCATCTGCGACAACGTCGTCCGTGACGGTACGGTGCTCAACGACGATGGCCGTGACGCCTATGTCGAAGGCGCACGCGCCGCGTTCTCCTTCATCGGCGGCGAGAAGCGCCTAGACGGCACCGCCATCCAGACCGTCGGCGCCAAAGGCTATGACGGATTTGCCATCGCGATTGTCGAGTGAAGTGGCCGGGCTACGGTCCGGCCAAGCTCACCGCTCAGTCGAAGAACGCTTCCACCACATTGCGCTTGCCGAGCATGAAGGCGTCGGCGACGTGCTGCAGGGGCGCCAGGTCGACATCGGAGACGCCGGCGCGCACGATCTCGGCGAAGCGCCGGTAGAGCTGGGGATATTCGGCCTCCGGCTCGTCA
The DNA here is from genome assembly GCF_057784315.1 of Mesorhizobium sp. CNPSo 4684. NCBI lineage: Bacteria > Pseudomonadati > Pseudomonadota > Alphaproteobacteria > Hyphomicrobiales > Phyllobacteriaceae > Mesorhizobium > Mesorhizobium sp. CNPSo 4684. The sequence continues at coordinate 16,329 of NZ_JBWLUX010000056.1, forward strand.
TGGACCACCTTGCCGTCGACGGCGAGCCTGGTGCCGCCGCCGGACAGCACCATCTTGCCTTTGTCGGTGTCTGCCAGGATGTCCCAGTTCTGCGGGCCTGTCTGCAGCCAGTCGAGTTCCATCGTCACCGGCAACCCATCGGAGGTGCGGAAATTGACATGGGCGGCAACCGGAGAGGCGCGGTTTTCGGGAAAGTCGAGCACCGCCGAGGTGATGAACATTGCCGGCAGGATGTGTGTCACGATCGACAGCGCGTTGATGCCGGGATCGAAGACACCGAAACCGCCCGGAGCCCAGATCCAGTCCTGGTTCGGGTGCCAGCGGCGGACATCTTCCTTCCAGACGATTGCCGCCGAGCTGATTTTGGCTGAGCTCAGAAATGTCCGCGCGGCCTCCACCGCCGGCGCGTAGCGCGAATGCCAGCTGGCGAACAGCGTAACCCCGTTGGCTTGCGCCAGCCGCTTCAGATCCTCGACCTCGCTGACGGTGGCGCCCGGCGGCTTTTCGAGGAAGACATGCTTTTTCGCGATCAGTGCCGTGCGCGCAGCGTCGTAGCGATACTGCGGTGGCATGCACAGCGACACGGCCTCGAGTTCGGGCACCGCGTCGAGCATCGCCTCTATGGTCGGGAAGTTCGGGATATCATCGACCTTGCCGTGCCGGCTGGCGGCGGCGATCAGGCGGTAATCCCCATCTTTGGCCACCGCCGGCAGATGCTGGTCGCGCACGATCTTGCCCACCCCGACGATGCCGAGCTTGATGGGACCATTGTTGGAGGACATGGGGACTCCGCAGATTGGAATTTGGGCTGTTCTTAAGTTGCCTGGTTCTTAGCAGAGAACCGGTGCCGGGCAAGCCGGCGCGGTGACACGTGCGAGCCGAACCCGATTCTCAGGCTTACAGCGGGACCTCGAACGTCACGATCGATACTTCGCCTTCGAGTGCGCCCTGGAAGGCCGACAGATGCGGCTCATCGTCGGGCTCGCCCTCCATGTCGCCGATCTGGTCGAGCTCGGCCTCGGCATAGCCTTCGGCGGCGAGCGATTCGAGGGCACGGCGCACGGCCGAATCGTCGTCGGGGGCAACCAGCATCACATGGACGCCTTCCGGCTTGCCGCCCTTCTTTTTCCAGACGCGGCCGGTGATGATGGTGACCGGGCGCTCCTCATTGTCGTTCACGGGCTGATTCCTCTTGAGATTCGGGCGGGCAAGGGGTTTGGGGCTGTCCATGGCGCCTTTTGCCACGAAGCGGCGGTGCAGGACAGCCGCAAGCCGGTCACTTTCTTCCTTCCCATTGCAAACTTAAGAAAGAAAATTACATGCGTTTTTCGCATGGCTGCCAAGCCTTGGTCAGCGCGCAATATTTGGCGTGCCGGGGTTGACGGTTCACGGTCTTGCGAGTAGAAGCCGCCCAGTCAGAACCGATGTGAGGCTCTCCCTTCCGAAGCGACACGCTTTGGAGTTTGCCTCAAACAGGGTTCGTTTTACGAGCGAAAAGACATTTCCGGCGCGCATGAGGCGGTTTCCGCTTCCTCTGCATTTTGTTCGGGCAGGACCGCGAGGCGCGGTTTATGGCCCGAATTTGCGTATGGAATTGACGCTTTGAGCGGCCCTGACCGGGCGAGACACGGAATTGAGAGACAAGAGGGTTTAATGCCTACCGTCAACCAGCTGATCCGCAAGCCGCGCATTGCGCCGGTGAAGCGCAACAAGGTCCCGGCCATGCAGCAGAACCCGCAGAAGCGGGGCGTCTGCACGCGCGTCTACACAACGACGCCGAAGAAGCCGAACTCGGCACTGCGCAAGGTGGCCAAGATCCGCCTGACCAACGGCTTTGAAGTGATCGGCTACATCCCCGGCGAAGGTCACAACCTTCAGGAACACTCCGTGGTCATGATCCGCGGCGGCCGCGTCAAGGATCTTCCGGGCGTGCGCTACCACATCATCCGCGGCGTGCTCGACACGCAGGGCGTGAAGAACCGCAAGCAGCGCCGTTCGAAATACGGTGCGAAGCGTCCGAAGTAAGGTTTTCCGGCTTCGGCGCTTTTTTGACAGCGCCGGGCTATGAGAGATTGAGAGACAAAAGCCATGTCCCGTCGTCACAGTGCAGAAAAGCGTGAGATCAACCCGGATCCGAAGTTCGGCGATCTGATCGTTACCAAGTTCATGAACGCCGTCATGTATGACGGCAAGAAGTCGGTCGCCGAGACCATCGTCTACGGCGCGCTCGACCAGGTTCAGTCGAAGACCAAGCAGGAGCCGGTCACCGTCTTCCATCAGGCGCTCGACAATGTCGCGCCGCATGTGGAAGTCCGGTCGCGTCGCGTCGGCGGCGCCACCTACCAGGTTCCGGTCGATGTGCGCCCCGAGCGCCGTCAGGCTCTGGCGATCCGTTGGCTGATTGCAGCCGCGCGCAACCGCAACGAGACCACGATGGTCGACCGCCTCTCCGGCGAGCTGATGGACGCGGCCAACAACCGCGGCACGGCCGTGAAGAAGCGTGAAGACACCCACAAGATGGCAGAAGCCAACCGCGCATTCGCGCACTACCGCTGGTAAAGCGCGAACGAGACTGAGAAGGCATCCACGATGGCCCGCGAATATAAAATCGAAGACTACCGCAATTTCGGTATCATGGCGCATATTGACGCCGGCAAGACGACGACCACCGAGCGCGTCCTCTATTACACGGGCAAGTCGCACAAGATCGGCGAAGTGCACGACGGCGCTGCCACCATGGACTGGATGGAGCAGGAGCAGGAACGCGGCATCACCATCACCTCCGCCGCCACCACGACCTTCTGGAAGGGCCGTGACGGCAAGATGTACCGCTTCAACATCATCGACACCCCCGGACACGTCGACTTCACCATCGAAGTCGAGCGTTCGCTGCGCGTGCTCGACGGCGCCATCGCGCTGCTCGACGCCAATGCCGGTGTCGAGCCGCAGACCGAGACTGTCTGGCGTCAGGCCGACAAGTATCGCGTTCCGCGCATGATCTTCTGCAACAAGATGGACAAGATCGGTGCCGACTTCTACCGCTCGGTCGAGATGATCGGTTCGCGCCTCGGTGCGCATGCGGTCGTCATGCAGCTGCCGATCGGCGCCGAGACCGAGTTCAAGGGTGTCGTCGACCTCGTCGAGATGAACGCGCTGGTCTGGCGCGACGAGACGCTGGGCGCTGCCTGGGACGTCGTCGAGATCCCGGCCGACCTCAAGGCTCGAGCCGAGGAATTCCGCGAGAAGATGATCGAAGCCGCCGTCGAAATGGATGAGACGGCGCTTGAAAATTACCTCGAAGGCAAGATGCCGTCGAATGACGAGATCCGCGCGCTGATCCGCAAGGGTACCATCGCGGTCAAGTTCTTCCCGATGTTCTGTGGCTCGGCTTTCAAGAACAAGGGCGTGCAGCCGCTGCTCGACGCCGTCGTCGAATATCTGCCGTCGCCGGCCGATGTTCCTGCCATCAAGGGTGTCGACGCCAAGACCGACGCCGAGATCGAGCGTCATGCGGACGACAACGAGCCGCTGTCGATGCTGGCCTTCAAGATCATGAACGACCCGTTCGTCGGCTCGCTGACCTTTGCTCGCATCTATTCGGGCAAGCTTACCAAGGGCGTCTCGCTCGACAACACCGTCAAGGGCAAGAAAGAGCGCATCGGCCGCATGCTGCAGATGCATGCGAATTCGCGCGCCGACGTCGAAGAGGCTTTTGCCGGCGACATCGTTGCCCTGGCTGGCCTGAAGGATACGACCACCGGCGATACGCTCAGCGATCCGCTGCATCCGGTCATCCTCGAGCGCATGGAATTCCCCGATCCGGTCATCCAGATCGCCATCGAGCCGAAGACCAAGAACGACCAGGAAAAGATGGGCCTCGCCCTTCACCGCCTGGCCGCCGAGGATCCGTCCTTCCGCGTCAAGACCGACGAGGAAAGCGGCCAGACCATCATCTCGGGCATGGGTGAGCTCCACCTCGACATCATCGTCGACCGCATGCGTCGCGAGTTCAAGGTCGAGGCCAATGTCGGCGCGCCGCAGGTGGCTTATCGCGAGACGATCACCCGCAAGCACGAGCAGGACTACACGCACAAGAAGCAGACCGGCGGCACCGGTCAGTTCGCTCGTGTCAAGCTGCTGTTCGAGCCGAATCCGGAGAGCTCGGAGTTCGAATTCGAATCGAAGATCGTCGGCGGTGCGGTTCCGAAGGAATACATCCCGGGTGTCGAAAAGGGCATCAACAGCGTCATGACGTCGGGCCCGTTCGCCGGCTTCCCGATGATCGGCGTCAAGGCGACGCTCATCGACGGCGCTTACCACGATGTCGACTCCTCGGTGCTCGCCTTCGAAATCGCCGGCCGTGCCTGCTTCCGTGAAGCCGCGCCCAAGCTTGGCGTGCAGCTGCTCGAGCCGATCATGAAGGTCGAAGTCGTGACGCCGGAAGACTATGTCGGCAGCGTCATCGGCGACCTGAACGGCCGTCGTGGCCAGATCCAGGGCCAGGAAGCGCGTGGCGTGGCTGTCGTGATCAACGCGATGGTGCCGCTGGCCAACATGTTCAAGTACGTCGACAACCTGCGCTCGATGAGCCAGGGCCGTGCGGCCTACACGATGCAGTTCGATCACTACGAGCCTGTGCCGACCGCGGTCGCCCAGGAAGTCCAGAAGAAATACGCGTAATCCCAGCGGGTTGCAGCGGTAACTTAATTCAAGGCCCGTACGGGCGAGCAGATTGGAGACATCACATGGCAAAAGGTAAATTCGAGCGCACTAAGCCTCATGTGAACATCGGCACGATTGGTCACGTTGACCATGGCAAGACGTCGCTGACGGCGGCGATCACGAAGTATTTTGGCGAATACAAGCGCTACGACCAGATCGATGCGGCGCCCGA
>NZ_JBWLUX010000057.1:0-21030 GCF_057784315.1 Mesorhizobium sp. CNPSo 4684
CAAGAACATCGCCGATCCGGTTCGCGCCTATCGGCTGCTGCTGGATCCCGCGGCATCGGGAAAGATCACAGCCGCGCCACACCGGCCGGGATCGCGCGTCATGATCCTGGCGAGTGTCGCGGCTCTGGCATTCGCCGTGCTTGCCGGCTTTTTCGCATGGCAGAAGTTCTCGATGCCATCGCGGCCATCGGTTGCCGTGCTGCCGTTTGCAAATCTCGGCGGCGATCCAGGCCAGGACTATTTCGCTGACGGCATCACCGAAGATCTGATCACCGACCTCACCAAGCTTTCCGGTCTGGACGTCATCGCTCGCAACTCGGTATTTGCCTACAAGAACAAGCCAGCAGCGCTGGCGGACGTGGCGCGCGACCTTGGCGTCCGCTACGTCGTTGAGGGCAGTGTCCGCCGCACCGGCGAGCAGATCCGCCTCAATGCCCAGCTCATCGATACGGCAACGGGCGACAATCTGTGGGCCAACCGGTTCGACCGTGGCGTGGCCGGCGTGTTTGCCGTCCAGGAAGAGATGAGCGGGGAGATCGCCAAAGCGCTTGGCATGCAACCTTCGGCAGCGGAAAGCGAGCGCATGGCACGCCCGCCGACGAACAATCTCGAGGCCTACGACTACTATCTCCAAGCCGAGACGGCGTCACGCAACGTCCTGCAGGCCGGGCTGCGGGAGGCGCTTGCGCTCTATGAAAAGGCGGAGGGGCTCGACCCAGCGTTCGCGGAAGCCTTTGCGGCCGACGCGCGCACGACAGTCTATATCTGGCGCGAGGCCTTCAACGACATCATGCAGAGCGCGCCGGCGCGCAAGCGAGCCTATGAGAAGGCGAGCCGAGCTTTGGAACTCGAACCGGACCTTTCATCGCCCTATGCAATTCTCGGTATCATGCAGGTCGTGAATCGCCGCTACGAAGATGCGATTGCCTCTGCCAAGAAGGCTGTTTCAATCGGTCCGGGCGATGCAGAGGCGCAAGCAGCCCTTGGATATGTTCAGTTATGCGCCAGCAATTATGCCGAGGCAGCCGCAGCGGTCGAGACAGCGCTCAGGCTCGACCCCGACCTCTCCGCCATCAACAGGGAAACTGCCGGGCTGGTTTTTCTTCTTCAGGGGAATGTCGATAAAGCGATCAAGACTCTCGAACGCACCCGCGACGATGCGTCCACGGTTGGTAACTTTCGGTTTACACTCGCTGCCGCGTATGTCCGCGGCGGCCGTCTACCGGATGCGAAAGCCGAAATCGCAGCTGGGCTCCACCTCGTAGCAGGGTCCAGCTACGTGGACTCTTTGGCTGGGTGGCAGATGACTCATGCACATTTCCGGAACCCGCAGGATCTGGCGATCCTCGTCAACGCACTGCGCCAGGCAGGCCTACCCCAATGGCGCTATGGCTTTACCCCGGACCAGCACGACCAGTTGAAGGGTGCTGAGATCGCGTCCCTCGTTATTGGCCATACATTGCAAGGCCAGATCGAACCCGGTCTGCAACCAGCCTTCCTTCAGATCGGGAGCGATGGCAAGGCGGCCTTCCGCACGACGACGCGGCTGGTCACCGAGACCGTCTACGTCGATGGCGATCTCTTGTGCGAGCAGAGCGAGAACCTGTTCGGGCGCCCCGACTGCGGTCCCGTCTACAGACGCAATGACGAAGCCGGCAAAGGCTACTCCTATGCCAATACAAGCAAGGTGTTTCACTTCACGGTCGTCCAGTAGGCGAACGTGGTTTCAGTGATACTTGTCGAGCTCCAAATTGGCCGCGACCTGCGGCCAGTTGGCATCGGCTTTCGGTATGTTTTCAGCCGCATGCGCGGCGAAATCGTCCGCATTGCCGACGTCGTAGATCAGGTAGAGCTTGCCGTCGATAATCTTGAATGCCTCAGGATCGACATTGACCGTGACCCCTCCGCCCACGACTTCGCCGGCGCAGTAGCCGCCATATTGAGGAGCGTACTTGACCGGTTCGCTCATGAACATTTCCTGGTGTTTCTTGGTGGCGAAATGCCAGGGTGTCCCCAGCCATTCATAAGTGAACTGTTCGGAGCCCTTCACGGCCTTGCCGTCAGTGAAGTAAGCGACCGTGTCGTAGCCCATGATCGCCACACCGCCGAAATAGCCGGTGTTTACCGAATCGTCGGCTCGGGCCGATCCCGCGCCGGCGACCGCAGCTACCGCGACCAGAGCAGCCGCCCCCAAATTCCGAAGTTGTGACTTGATCATAGTGCTCATCTGCATCCTCCCGTTAATCGTGGATCTCGGTGCACTTCGCCGCGTTCACCTCGCCAAGGATTTTGGCTTGGCAGGTAGCACCATGGCGTTTGAACAGTCGTATGATGTCCGTGTTACCCTTCCAGAATGCGCGCGTTGTCGGCATGTAGCCATGAGCCTCGGGATGGTTCACATCGGCACCTTTCGCGATAAGGAATTCGGCCAGTTCAAGATGGTTTTCCTCACCGGCCACCAACAACGGCGTAGCACCAGCCTTGTTGGCGGCATCGTCGAGCACCGCGCCTTTTTCCAGCAGCAGCTTGGCGATCGGCAGGCTGCCCGAGAAGGCCGCCGCATGAAGCGGGGTAAAGCCGCCCGAGTTACGCGCCATGACGTCGGCACCCTTGCCCAGCAGCAATTCGGCGATTTCCGGCTGGTTGTCGAGCGCTGCAGCGATGAGGAGGGTTGCCTGGTCGCGCGCCCGGCTGTCGACATCGGCACCGCCTGCCAGGGCTTGCTCCACAGCACCCTTGTCGCCGGCGGCGATGGAGTCGAACAATTGCTCACCTGCGGCTGCAGTTGTAGCCGCCAATACCAGCATACCAAGTGCCAGCAGTCCGCGCATGACGCAGGGATAGCATATATTAGCTTGGAATCATACAAGCTGCGTTGGGCTTATCGGGGCAGATGCTGGCGGACGGCGCGGCCGGGCGGGCGCCATAGGATGCGTCCGATGCCTCGCAAATCAAAATCCGTCGGGAGGAGCAAAGAAGCAGTTTGCGTGATCTTCGGCTGGGTGCAAGCAAATGTGAAAATGGCTGTCTCCGGACGGAATGGTGTCGCCATACGGAATTCGGAAAAAGTGTTGCCTTGTGACGAGGTGATGGTCGCCCGGATTGAGCAGCACTCTGAAACCATCAGGGCCGGTGCTCACACTGGTATTCGGAATTTCCTGGCAATCGCCTCTCTCTTGGTCGCCTCGGCAGCAAGCGGGTGGATAGGTCCATCCCGATTCGGTGTCGTGGGCGCCAGCGCCATTCCAGCAAGACAGCATCGCTAGGGTAGCTGAGAAACACCAAGCGCGATTCATCAGTCGTGTTCCGGCGGACAGCAGGTGGCAAATCCGCCGGCAAGTGTGAGCGAAGTCCTGCCGGATGTAACGAAAGGACTCCGATCAAAGGGCGATATTTCCCCGATCGGCATCTTCGCGAGGGCTCGGAACTCAGGTTAATAAATGGCACTGAAAGGCCCCGCTCGTAGCCCAAGCGAAGGAGAGGCTCCCTTCCCTCTCTCGGAAAGCGTTTCCGATGCGCGTCATGCGAGTCGTCGCCTTGCCGCATTCAACCCCACGTCGCAATAAGAACGCACCGAGGAGGCTGGAGAGGACCGGCGGCTTGTGACAGCGCTGCACCTGCGCGCTGTTCGGTCCGCGCTGGCTGGCTCATTCAGGAAGCCCTGCCGTTCGCAAGGCTGTTGCCAGCGCGTCCATCAAGTAGGGCCGAAACAGGTTAGTTCGCACGTAGCCGCCGACCGAAAAATTCGGTGCCACCTCGATCAGTCGTCGTGCCGCAGAGTGCGCGGCTTCGACATTACCAAGGCCGACGTGGCTGGCCGCGAGATAGGCGTACGGGATGCTGAAGCCGGGATTGGCCCGGACCGCCAGAGCGGCGTATCTGGCCGCGTCGGCAAAGGCTTCGGCAAAGAGGTGGGTCAGGGCGAGTGCGCAGTAGGGATGGTAGCTCAGCGGATCGTCGAGCGGGCTCAGCCGCAGCGCCTTGTGCGCATGTTCCACCGACCGCTGGTGTCGCTCGCTGTGGGCACTGACCAAAGCGCTGAAGCCAAAGGCCAAGGCCGAATTGTGGTTCAATGCGAGGGCCCGGTCGAGCACCTCGAGGGCCATGTCGTAGTCCTGGGTGAGGTTCGCGCGGACGAACGCGCCGATGCTCATCGCCTGCGGGTCGTCGCTGTTGATGCCTAACGCAATGTCGGCGTGGTTGAGTGCGGCCGCCTTGTCTGCGGGATCCAAACCGTTGCGGAGGTAGCGCTGCTCGTAACACCATGCGGCGTAGCCATGCGCAGCGACATAATCCGGCTGAAGCTCGATCGAGCGCGCCAGCAGTTGCAGGGCCTTGTCAGTCTCGACGGGCGTGTTCGCATGCGCGTGCGGCAGGGCCCGAAGGTAGAGATCGTACGCGTCCAGACTTTCGGGCCGCTTGCGGCGCGCGCGCTCGATCTCTGCACGACGGACACTCGGTTCGATCGAGCCCACGATCTGCTCGGTCAACCGATCCTGGAGTTCGAACACGTCCGTTACCGCGCCCTCGAACCTGTCGGCCCAGACATGCGTGGCCGTTGCACCGTCGACAAGCTGGGCATTCATCCTAAGTCTCCCCCCGGACTGCCGCAAGCTGCCCTGCAGCAGGTAGCGAACGCGTAGTTCAGCGGCGATTGTGCGCGGATCGGCCTTCTCGCCCCTGAAGCCGAAGGAGGAATTGCGTGCGATGACGAACAGGCCCGGGATCTTCGAGAGGTTGGTGATGATGTCCTCGACCAGGCCATCGGCGAAGTAGTCATGCGGCTCGTCGCCGCTCATGGTGGCGAACGGCAGCACGGCGATCGAAGGGCCGCCGAGCGCACTCTCGTCGCCACCCTCCAGCGACAGGCGGTAGCCCCGCCGCGAGACGGTGGCCAAGACCGCATGCCGTTGGTCGCCGAGCGCTCGCCGGATCTCGTGGATGCATTGAACGAGACTGTCGTCGGTGACGGCGGCGCCTCCCCAGACGGCTTCAAGCAGCTCGGCCTTGCTGACCAGCCTGTTCGCGTTCTGGACGAGGTGGCGAAGGACCGCAAAGGCCTGCGGCCTGAGGGCGATTGCGTCGCCGTTGCCAAGACGGAGCGTCTCGCCTTCCAGGTCAACGACAACCTTGTCGTTGAGGACAAGGGTGGCAGTTGCTGGCGAACCGACCATGACGATCCCCACGTGTGACGGATTCCGTCGCCTAGCATACACTAGGACGTCGGCGACGGCTCTCCATCCTTTCAGGGCTCTGGCCGGCGCAATTTTGGCAAACGATCGGAACTCGCCCGTTACTCGGACGAGGGTCGTCGCAACGAAGCACGACCGCGCAGGAGGGGATAAACGATGTCTGCCACCCGATCTTGTCCGGTCGCTCCGCGATCGCTGCGTGACGCTACTGGGTAGCCGCCATTTGCGGTTCGGTGCTTCCCGGGTCGACCGCGGCGGGTGAGTGTGACTTTTATGGAATGAGGGCCCCGTTTTCGAGTGCGCCCCTGAAACCCTCGACAAGACCGCCTCTCGCCCCAGTCGCAAGCAAGAATCATTTGGCACGGCAGCTTTGGAGAAGCTTCAATGGCGCACTGAATGACCGATATGAGGCGCATTGCCGCCCTGCAGTATTTTGGGCAGCAAGCGGGCGGGCAGCTTGGGGGAACGCGGCAACCTTGATGGACAGTCCGCAGCTCTTGCGAACATTCGAAACCATGATGTTTGGCGAGCTTGAGACGCAATGCGCTCCAGGATCGGCACTGCCAAGCGGCAATCAGGCCGGGAGCCGCCACATTCGCACACGACCTGCACCACGCAATTCCGTTTCCTCGAGTGGGTCGCAAGCAAACTTTGGTCCGAGCAGTTGATGAGTTGCGTCCGAAATACGGATTTCATCGGGCTCCGCGGACGTTTGAATGCGTGAGGCGAGATTGACGGTCTCACCCCATAGGTCATAAGCGAACCGCCTCTTGCCTATGACGCCGGCGACGATCGGGCCTGAGTGAATTCCAATCCTGAGCCTTATCGGTTCTCCCGCGAAGCGTTCGCGCTTGACCGCCTTGCGCAGCTCAACGGCATACTGCGCGAGGGCTTTTGCATGATCGGATCGGGCGGTGGGAAGGCCAGCGACGACCATCACACAATCGCCGATTGTCTTGATCTTTTCGCAGCCATGTCGTTCAGAGAGCCGATCCGCCGCCTTGAAGAAGTAATTCAAAATAGCGAGCGTCGTCACGGCGCCGACGGTCCGCGCTCGTTCCGTAAAACCGACGATGTCGGCAAAGAGCACACTCACCTCTGCGTGGTTGTCAGCAATTTTCTTGTGCGCTTTCAACCGTTCCGCGATCGACGCCGGAAGAATGTTGAGGAGCAAGGCTTCGGCGCGCTGGTATTCACGCGCCAATCCCTCCTGGCTCTTCCTCAACGCCTCGTTCGCCGCTTGCAGTTTCTCGTTGAGTTCACGCTCCCTCTCTTGCAGGAGCGTCATTTCATAAGCCTTCTGCTGAAGCCGCTGCCTGTTGGCGCGTTCGGCGGAGGCGTCAAGAAAGACCAGCCACACGCAGTCATCGTCAGCAAAAAAATGAAGGTCCGCGACACGCCCGCTGGGCAGTTCGACCATGGGAATATGAAACGGAAGCTCCGGGCAAGGCAGCAGCCCTTCCATGAATTCAAGCTGCTCGGCAACAGGCTCGCCGATGCGAAGCGATGAGAGCCCGTGATGTTCAACATTACCGCCCTTGGCAGCTACGCAAAGCTGGGCGTCGATTTTTACATATGCGACAGCGTGCCCATTGGAAAAGAAGTTGAAAATCCAACTTCTGACCTCTTTTGGCAATCCATGCATGGTCTATTTTGTGACCATCAAGGCAAGGTGATGAAACGCATCATCAACATGCTCACCCGTGAGCGCACTTGTCAGATAGATTTGCCATCCACGCTGCCTCAGTTCGTCAATCTCACTATCCGATATTGCCCACCGATCGGCCAGATCGGATTTGTTGATCAGCAATATAAACGGCATAGCGCCGAATTCGGCCTCGACCCGTTCGCGCAGCGTGAGCGCCACGGCAAGGGTTGCGGCGCGGGTTCCATCGACGACGAGCACGAGCCCGGTTGCACCTCGGACATAGCTGACGCGGAATGAGCCGATATCGTCTTCGCCGGCCAAATCCCACAAGATCAGATCCACGGTTTTGCCCGGGAGTTCGACACTTTTCTTGTCGATTTTCACGCCCACCGTGGTCAGGTAGGTTTCTGAAAAGATGCTTTGCACAAACCTGCGAACCAGACTCGTTTTTCCGACAGCGAACCCGCCGAGCATACAGATCTTTTTTTGCAACATTTTGGGCTCCGCTAGTCCAGGCTTACGGTAATCGAAACCCGGCGATTGGTGGAGCTCCCAGCTTGACTATTTTCAGGTACCAGCGGCTCAAAGGTGCCCGCGCCCCGAACCAGCAGCAGTTCCGGAGAGACGCCGCGCTTGTTGAGAAGCGCACGAACTGTCTCGGCGCGGGCGGCGCTGATCGAAGCGTTGGCCGTCTCACGGCCCGTGGTGTCCGAATGGCCGGTCAACATGAACCGCGCTGTTACGCCTGACTTGCGGGCTTTTTCGGCGAATTCCTTTATTTGATCCGCCAATCGGTCGAGGACCGGCGTCTGCTCCGGTCCCGGCACAACTTTGCCGGACGAGAAGAAGATATCGGTCGTCTGGATGGCCTCTCGCAAATAGTTAAGTTCTGCAAGGTTCATCTCACTCAGCTGCGAGACGTCCAGGACCACTCCGTCCGCCGAAAGCTGGTCGGCGGCGGCCTGCGCCCGGCTGATCCAGCCGGCAGGAGCCTCACCCACGGCAACGATGCGACCCTGGACGATCGAAAGCTGAACCGATTTCGGCGGGCTCAGCGACGCCGTCAGCCGCTTCACCACGAACTTCGGATCAAGGCTCTGATAGAATTGCCACTGCGAATGAACGCGGGCGGGATCGACCTGCGTTCCGGACAACAGCGACTGCGGGTCGGCGGCAAGCGGGTCTCTCAGGCCGGAAATGTAGAAATGTCCGCCCCTCGCCGTTTGTTGGGCGACGATGATTCCCGGTTGGGCCTCAAGCCGCGACACATAGTACTGCCAGTGCTCCGCCGCGCGTGCATCGGGGCTCACATCATGAACCTTGGAGATGTCGAATTCCGGTCCGCCTGCCGAAAGCTGTCGGGCCGCTGCGCGCGCCCGATCAATCCAGGTGTCGGGAGCCTCACCCTCGGCAACGATGCGACCATTGACGATCGAAAGTCGCACCGTATTGGGCGGATACAGCGACGCCGTCAGCCGCTTCAACACGAACTCCGGCTCAAGGCTCTCATAGAATTGCCACTGCGAATGAACACGGGTCGGATCGACCTGCGTTCCGGACAAAAGCGACTGCGGGTCGGCGCCAAGCGGGTCTCTCAGGCCGGCAATGTAGAATTGGCCATCGCGTATCTTTTGCTCTGCAACGATGATGCCCGGCTGGGTCTCCAGTCGAGACACATAGGCCTGCCAGCGCTCCGCCGCGCGTGCGTCGGGGCTTACGTCACGAACCCCCGAGATATCGAAGACCGGCCCGCCTGCCGAAAGCTGCTGGGCCGCTGCACGCGCCCGGTTGATCCAAGTGTCGGGAGCCTCACCCTCGGCAACGATGCGATCATTGACGATCGAAAGTCGTACTGAATCCGGCGGAGCCAACGACGCCGTCAGCCGCTTCAACACGAACTCCGGCTCAAGGCTCTGATAGAATTGCCACTGCGAATGAACCTGGGCGGGATCGACCTCAGTTCCGGACAACAGCGCCTGCGGGTCGGCGGCAAGCGGGTCTCTCAGACCGGCTATATAGAATTGGCCATCGCGTACCTGTTGTTCGGCAACGATGATGCCCGGCTGGGCCTCCAGTCGCGATACGTAACCCTGCCAGCGCGATACATAAGCTTGCCAGCGCTGCGCTGATTGCCAGGAAAGAAAGTACCAACCGCCTGCCAGACTCAAAAGCAGCAAGGCCACGGCCGCCACCAGCCAGGGAAACCCCTCGTGTGATTCATCCTGCTTCAGCTCGACGCAGGTCTGCAGCTGCGCCTCTACGGAGGCCAACTGCGAACCGTCGCCGTCAAACTGCTCTAAAGCCTGTGAGGATTCCTCATGGATGCGAAGCAATACATCGCGAACTATGTCATGCAGTTCCTCTGGCGGATTTCCCCGGATCACCGAAACCAGGGTCGCAAACGGTCCAACTTCCGACCAGAGACGAAGGTCGCCAAAACGGATTGTGTCCAGGCCGCTCTGCTCTTTCTCGTTAAACGAGTCCTTCACAAAATCTTGAATTGCACTCAGCATCGAAGAGATGAGCTGAGGATCTTCGCTCGTTGCGTTATCAGCCGTTACATGAGCTATCAGAAGACCGGAATTGCGATGAATGAGAAAGGCATGTTCTATACGATATACAAGAGAGTGCTTGAGAACAACTTGCGAGAAACTAGCGCCAGTTCTCCAAGCCTCAAATCTCCACTTTAGGCCATGCCAGGTAAATATGTGCCTTAAAGTTTCATTCAGCGACTGGAAGGTCTGGTCGATCTTTTCTCCGATCGACTTGCGAATTGCCGGCAGAAACACCGGATACAATATATCCGTCAGCGTGCGCGGGCTTCTCTGGATCGACCGTTGCACAGCCCGTTCGACAGCCGGCGCAAGCGCCTCGCCGAGTTGCGCATGAGACGCTCGCGCGGCCGCATTGGGGAGAACATCGCCTACGGCTGTAGCAAGCTGCTCGGGTTCGCCGAGCAGCTGCGTAACGCGTGAAAGCTCCGAAATCTCGCGGCCGACCAGCAACTGGCGCAGCGTTTCCATGCGAGGATCGGCGGTTGGAACTGCCTCGAAACGCACACGGTAGTCCGGATCAACGTTCCGGGCAATTTCGATCAAAAGACGAGCCAGAGCCTCGCGATCAATCTCTGTATCGTTCGAGGCTATTCTTTTCGGAAGGCTGACTGGGTCGACGGTTGACGTCAAGGTCCCATCAACTCACTTTCCAGCTACGGTCCGAGTTGCTCTTGCTCCCGACAGGATCCTGATTGAGACATTTTGCAACCTCGACAAACAGGCCGGCCAAAAGATTTCGGTCGGTCTTGACGTTGCTGAGATCGGCAAACATCTTCTCTATCAGCATCTGAACGCCTTCATTCTTCTGCTTGATTTCCTCACGCAGCAAATGATCGTTCCGATTTATCCGGTCCGAAACGTCGCGCTCAAGTGCGCTCAATTGATCCGACAAAGTGCGCACCTGCTTTTCAAGGGCCTGATTTTGCTCGCGAAGATTCCGATCGATCTCCTTATCGGCATCGGCTCGTGAGTCTTTTTCGCTCCGCAATTGCCCCGCAAGCGAATCGATCTGCTTCTTTGCATTCGACTCGTACATTTCGAGATTGCGCTTGGCCTCGGATTCGACATCCTTGAAGCGCTGCAAGACCCGTTCTTCAAGCTTGGAAAAACGGCGGTCATAGTCCTGCATCTGGTTGCCGAACAGCAGATCACGTATCTTGTCGACACCTACAGCGTCGCCGGGGGCCCCGTTCTCGCGAGCCTGAACTCCCATGAAGTTCAGCCCGTTTCCTTCTGCGTTACCTATCAGAGTTGCGTCCGCCTTCTTTTCCGAAGAAACGGTATTCGAAGCTTCCTTTGCCATGCTTTTGCCCTTCCATTTGAGCACCTGCCAAGGTGCAAAACCCCATAAAAAACAGAGCATGTCAGCAAAATACCCGGCTCGCAAGTCGGTATCTCTTGACTTAAGTTGATTCGTGAGGCAGCCGATTGCCGCGCGCCGATTCAGCAATGGACGTTTGGGACCTGGCCATTTCAAATGGCGGCGGCGGCAACTGCAATATTGCGCTCAATATTATTCGATAAGGAGCGCTTCACCAATTACAAGGCAATACTGGGGGAGTTTCCGGTCAGGGCTATGGCCGGCAACTAGTCGACGCGCGCGGCTCTGCTAGTCCGAAAAACTTACGCTCACGCCGCGCTGCCGAAAATATGCCTGCATCAACTTGCGGCCCTGGCGGTTGTTCTGCGCCAATTTGGTCGGATCGAACACCGCCTGTTTTATTCCTTCTCGAGCCAGCGCCGCCTTGAGCGTCGCGATATGGGCGTCGATGTCGGCATTGTCCGCCCGAAGCGAGGCATAGATGCTCTCGGTCGCCTGGGCCACGGTGGGTTCGCTCACAGCTGTCGTCCTTTGGTTGGTTGAGCGGCGGCTTAACACAGATTCGCGGCTCCGCCGATACCGGTGGACTTGCGTCCATCGAAGGCGAATGGCCGCATTGCCAACCCAGCCAAAGTCGAAAGTCCGAGCCGCTGCCCCTGTAGAGCTTGACGAAAATCGGTGCGCCTGTTTGAGAGCGGAGGATCGAGACATCGCTGCATGGGGCGACGAGCAAGGGTGGGCAAACTGTGAAGCGCGTTCTTCGGATGCTTGCCGTGGCGATCATGGCGTCCGGGGTGACCGGCTGCACAAGCATTTCCTATTACGCGCAGTCGCTGGAGGGCCATGTACAGATCATGGCCGCGCGCAGGAATGTCGGGAAACTCATTCATGATCCTTCGACGCCTGACGCCTTGCGCGCCAAGCTGACGTCGGCGCGCGCCATAAGACGGTTTGCGACAGATGAGCTGGCGCTGCCCGACAACAGCAGCTACCGCAGCTATGTCGACATCCACCGGGATGCGGTGACCTGGGCTGTTTTTGCCGCGCCGCAATTCTCGCTCGCGCCACAAACATGGTGCTTTCCGGTTTTCGGCTGCGTTCCGTACCGGGGTTACTTCTCCCGGAAATCGGCGACCGAGAGCGCTGTCGAGCTTCATCGACAGGGGCTGGACGTCTATGTCACGGGCGTCACCGCCTATTCCACTTTGGGCTGGTCCAGTGACCCGCTGCTGAGCACCATGCTGCGTCAGGACGACACCTATCTGGCAAGCCTTGTTTTTCATGAGCTGGCGCATCAGCGGCTCTATGTGGATGGCGATTCCGCATTCAACGAGGCTTTCGCCGTTGCCGTCGAAACCACCGGCGTCAGGAAGTGGCTCCGCGCCGCCGGCGATCGGGCCGGATTGCGCCGCTACGAAGCCGATCGCAAGCGCAGCGCCGATTTTCTCGGACTGGTGTCGAAAACGCGCGACGAGTTAAGGCAGATCTATGCAAGTCCCCGCACGCCGGAGCAGATGGCGGCTGCCAAAACAGCCGTGATCGACAGGCTGCGAATGCGCTATCGGCGGATGCGCAACAAAAATTGGGCCGGATACCGGGGATACGACGCCTGGTTCGCTGCCCCGATCAACAACGCAAAGCTCGCCGCGACTTCTGTCTACGGTGAACAGGTTCCGGCCTTTCTTCGGTTGTTCGACCTGTGTTCGGGCGATTATCCAAGGTTTTACGCCGCTGTTCGACGGATCGCGGATTTGCGGCCACCTTCCCGCGCCGAAGCGCTCAAGGCGGCCGATACGTGCAATTGATTTGAACGAGCACGCGACCCTGGCGTGAGGCTGACGATCAGCCGAGCGACAGTTCCTTCGTCTGGTGTCTCAGCACCAGGCCGACCGCGCCCAGCAGCGAATCGTTTTCGGTGTGCTTGCCGACGATGATGCGCGTGCGCAGGGCCGGGGCGATATCGCGGGACTTGATGAGCGTGTGGCGTTCATAGGACGCGATCAGCGGCGTCAACAGAATGTCGCCGGCCAAAGCCATGTGGCCGCCGATGATGATAAGCGGCGGATTGAGCACCGAGCCGATCAGGCCGAGACCCCGGCCGGCGATCTCGGCGGTATCCTCGATCATCCGCAGTGCCCTGACGTCGCCCTCTTCGGCCATGGTGATGACATCGTCCATGGTGACTTGCCGCCCCACGACACGCGAAATCTGTTCCAGCGGCCGGGCAAAACTCGCGTAGAGCTCCAGGCATCCGCGATTGCCGCACCGGCAAAGATCGCCGCCGGGATCGATGCTGATGTGCCCGAATTCGCCGGCGCCGCCGGCGATGCCCGTCACCAGCCGACCATGCTGGACAATGGCGCCGCCGACACCCAGATCGATCTTGAACAGCACGAAATCGTCCTGGCCGACGGCCGCGCCCCACATCAGCTCCGCAATGGCCGAGCAGTTGCTCTCATTGTCGGCGAAGATCGGCTGTTCCAGGACGGGTCCGAACACATCTCGTATGTTGACGCCGGCCCATGTTGGAACCATGCTCGCGCGCAGCACCACTCCATCGCGGCTGACAGGGCCGGAGACGGAAACCCCAACCCCCAGGAGCCCCGCCACCGGCAGACCGTTTTCCTTGTAAGATTGGGCAATTGCCGATTTGACCATCTGGGCCGCCTGTTGCGGCTGGTAGTCGAGATCCATTGGTATAGTTTGTTCGGCAATGACGGAATGCGAGACATCGGCGACGATGAGCCGTATCTGCTGAAGAGCCAGGTGAATTCCGACGCAGGTGCCTGCTGTCGGATTGAGCGTAACGGCCGCGGCTGGCCTGCCGATACCTCTGATGCCAGCGCTGCTGGTCGGAGCTTCGATCACCATCCCTGACCTTCTCAAGCCATTGAGCGCGGTTGAGACCGTCGAGCGCGCCAAACCGGTGACGCGTGCGATCTGCGACGCCGAGAGCACGCCGCGCTCGCTCAGGCAGCGCACGATCATGCTTTCCGGCGACGCGGACGGTCGGTCGATCAGCCAGGTCCTAAGCGAAGGTTTTGTCATGGATCAACATAAACATCGTTGACTGATAGCTCCAATATGTCATCTTGGAAAGAACTCGAGATTAACGCATCTCGCCGGCAGCGGCTTCAAACCGCGGCCATAAGCGGTCGATACGAACCGTGCAACCATATGTGGGAGTGAAACCATGAAATCCGTTATGACCGCCTTCGCGGCCGCTGCTGCGTGCACCCTTGTCGCCGGGACCGCCTTCGCCGAACCCAAGACGAACCTTCTGCACCAATGGGCGACCGGATCGGACGCGCAGGCGATCGCCAAGCTCGGCGAGATGTTCACCGCCAAGGGCGGTAAATGGGAACAGACCTCGATCGCCGGTCACACGGCCAATACACTGGCCAAGCTGCGTGCCGACGTGATCGCCGGCAATGCCCCGCCTGCCGTGCAGCTCAAAGGCCCGGAAATCGCCGAGTGGAACGAGACCGGCATGACCGCCGATCTCGACGAGCTGGCGGCCTCGGAAGGATGGGAGAAAGTGGTGGCGCCGGAATTGCTTCCGGTGATGAAGCCGACCGGCAAATGGGTCGCCGCTCCCATGAACATCCACCGCATCAACTGGCTCTGGGCCTCGCCGAAGGTCATGCAGGCGGCCGGCGTGGCGGAAATGCCCAAGACCTGGGCCGAGTTCAATGCGGCCTGCGACAAGATCGTCGCCTCAGGCAAGATCTGCATTTCGCATTCGACCGCCGACTGGACGGATTCGACGGTGTTCGAGGTCGTGCTCTACGGCCAGGACATCGATCTCTATCGCAAGGCCTTCGTAGAAGGCGATGTCGAAGCCATGCGCAGCCCGGGGATGGTCAAGGCCTTCGAGCAGATGCGCCTGATGACGAGCAAGTACATGGATCCTGGTATGGTCGGCCGTGATTGGGATTCGATGTCGGCGCTCGTCGGCAAGGGCGACGCGGCGTTCCACATCATGGGCGACTGGACGATCGGCCTTTTGACCGCCGCCGGCTTCAAGGAAGGCACCGACTATGTCTGCGCCCAGGCGCCGACCGACTGGGGCAAACCCGGCTTCATCCTCAACTCGGACTCGGTCGTGTTCTTCAAGCAGAAGGACCAGGATTACATCGACGGCCAGAAGCTGTTGGCCAGCCTGATCCTGTCGCCCGACTTCCAGACGGTCTTCAACCAGGCCAAGGGCTCGATCCCGGCACGCCTGGATATCGATCTGTCGAAGGGCTTCAATCCGTGCCAGCAGCTGTCGCAGAAGGATCTGCAGGCTTCGATCAAGGACGGCACGCTGGTGCGCTCGATGGCCCACAACATGACCATCCCGCAGAAGATGCGCGGCGCGATCATGGACTCCATCACCGAGTTCGTGGCGACGCCGGACATGTCAGCCGAGGACGGCGCCAATGCGATGGCCGACGCGGCCGAAGCACAGAAATAGACGGGAAACGGCCGGGCGCAATGTCTATCCGCACCCGGCCACCCGCCATCCCAGTCCCGCGCCCTGCCAGTCCCATACTCTGAATGTCAAATCACGACCTGATCCTGTCGGTCCCTGCCCCCGCCCGCCCCTGGCGGGAACGGCTGGGCTCCGCAATGCCCTTGCTGGTGCTCGGCCCTTCCCTTGTGGCGAGCTTCGTCTACGTCTTCGTGTTCACCGGCTGGACGCTCTACATCTCGCTCTCGAACTCCTCGCTGCTGCCGACCTATGGCTTCGTCGGCCTGGACAATTACGCGTCGCTGTGGGCGAACCGGCGCTGGAACATCGCCTACAACAACCTGTTCTTGTTCAGCGGTTTCTACATTGTCGGCTCGATGGCCGTGGGGTTGCTGCTGGCGATCCTGATCGACCAGCGTGTGCGCGGCGAAGCGGCCTGGCGCACGATCTTCCTCTATCCGCTGGCCGTCTCCTTCATCGTCACCGGCACGGTCTGGAGCTGGCTCTACAACCCGGTCGACGGTATCCAGGCGATGGTGCGCGGTTTCGGCTGGACGAGCTTCAGTTTCGCACTCGCCAGCGACCGGCACTATGCGATCTACGCGGTGATCATCACCGGCGTCTGGCAGGCCTCGGGCTTTGCCATGGCGCTGTTCCTGGCCGGTCTGCGCTCGGTGGATCAGGATCTCGTCAAGGCCGCGCAGATCGACGGCGCATCGACCTTGCGCATCTATCGCAAAGTGCTTCTGCCGACGATTGCGCCGATCTTCCTGGCGGTCGCCGTCATCCAGATCCAGTTCGCCATCAAGACCTTCGACCTGGTAGCCGCCCTCACCAAAGGCGGCCCTGGAATCTCGACCACCTTCCCCGCCATCTACGTCTATGACCTGATGTTCCAACGCGGCCAGATCGGCGAAGGCGCGGCCGCCGCCATCATGATGCTTGCCGCTGTTGCCGTGGTGCTGGTGCCCTATTCTTTCTGGGTGGTCTTGCGGCGGCGCAAGGAAGCCGGGCATGGCTGACGTCTCACTGGACCAGTCGCTCGATCATCGCGCCGCCACGGTTGCGGCGCGGAGGCATTTCCTCACTCGCCTCGTCATCTATGGGCTGCTGGTTATCTTCGCGGCGATCTACCTGATCCCGTTGCTGGTCGTGGTGCTGAATTCATTCCGCGATCAGCAGGAGATCGCGCGCAACGGGCTGATCTCGCTGCCACGCAGCTTCCGCCTCGACGCCTGGGGCCAGGCCTGGAGCACCTATTGCATCGGCGGCACCTGCGAGGGCATGCAGCGCAACTTCTACAACTCTCTGAAAATGACGATCCCGGCGACGATCATCTCGACTGCGGTCGGCGCGATGAACGGTTACATCCTGTCGAAATGGCGTTTCAGGGGTTCGGAAGCGCTGTTCACCTGCATGCTGCTCGGCGTCTTCATTCCGGGCCAGATTTCGCTAATGCCGTGGGCGTTCATCCTCGGCAATCTGGGGCTCAGCAATTCGGTCTACGGGCTCGTCCTCATCCACGTCATCCAGGGCATTTCGTTCACCACCCTATTTTGCCGCAACTACTATGTCAGCATCCCCGACGATCTCATCAAGGCGGCGCGCATCGACGGCGCAGGATTCTGGCGCATCTTCCGCAAGATCATTCTGCCGCTCTCCTCACCGATCCTGATCGTCACGGTGATCTGGCAGTTCACCGGCATCTGGAACGAATATCTGTTCGGTGTCGTCTTCACCTCCGGGCAGCAACAGCCGATCACCGCCGCGCTCGTCGCGCTGACGGCAAGCGGCACGAATGTGCGCGCCTATGATGTCATGAGCGCCGCGGTGCTGATCGGCGCGCTGCCGCCGCTGCTGATCTATCTCTTCGGCGGCAAGTATTTCGTCCGCGGCCTGACCCAGGGTGCGATCAAATGAGGCGCAATCAAGTGAGCGGAGCCTGTCTCCTATCGCCGATCGTCCCGTCCGCCAAGAAGGGCATTGCATGTCGACATTGACCATCCGATCCCTGCGCAAGAACTTCGGCGCGGTCGAGGTGCTGAAGGGCATCGATCTCGAGGCGCAGAACGGCGAGTTCATCGCGCTGGTCGGGCCGTCCGGCTGCGGCAAGTCCACCTTGCTGGCGATGATCGCCGGGCTGGAATCTGTTACCTCCGGCGAGATCCGCATCGACGGAAGGCTGGTCAATTCGGTTGCGCCGAAGGACCGCGATATCGCCATGGTGTTCCAGTCCTACGCGCTTTACCCGACGATGACGGTGCGCGAGAACATCACCTTCGGCATGGAAAGCCGCCGCGTGCCGAAGCCGCAGCAGGACGAGGCCGTCAAGCGAGTTGCCGCTTTCCTGCAGATCGAACCGCTGCTTGGGCGCAAGCCCGGACAGCTCTCGGGCGGCCAGCGCCAGCGCGTCGCGATGGGCCGGGCGCTGGTGCGTGACCCGAAGCTGTTCCTGTTCGACGAGCCGCTTTCCAATCTCGACGCCAAGCTGCGCGTCGACATGCGAACCGAAATCAAGAAGCTGCATCACCGCGTCGGCAAGACGACGGTCTACGTCACCCACGATCAGGTCGAGGCGATGACGCTGGCATCGCGCATCGCCGTGATGCATCAGGGCGAGGTCCAGCAATTCGATGAGCCGGCCACAATCTACAACCGTCCGGCCAACATGTTCGTCGCCGGTTTCATGGGTTCGCCGGCGATGAATTTTCTACCGGCTGAACTGAGCGAGAAAGGCGGTCGCCCCGCTGTTGCCTTGCAGACCGCCGACGGCAAGACGGCCAGCCTTCCAATCGTCCAGACCCTTCCATCCGATGCGCCGCGACAGCTCATTCTCGGCATCCGGCCGGAGCACATCTACCGGTTCGATCCCGATCTTGCGCGCCGCAAGCCAGGCATCGCGCAAATCGATGCCGTGGTCGAACTGGTCGAGCCGACGGGTGCCGAGACCATGGCCGTTCTGCGCCTGGGCGGCAAGGAGATCACCGGTCGCTTCGATCCCGACGGCACGCCACGGATGGGCGAGACGGTGACGCTGGGCATCGACATGGCGCGTGCCTGCCTGTTCGACCCGACGACCCAACGCCTGATCTGACCTGATCTGAAATGAGCTCCGCCTTGTCCTTCGCCACCTATCCGAGCCTGGCCGACCGTGTCGTGCTGATCACCGGCGGCGCTTCAGGCATCGGCGCCGACACGGTGCGCGCCTTCGCCGCCAACAGCGCGCGCGTCGCGTTTCTCGATCTGCAGCAGGAAGCCGGCGAGGAACTCGCGCGCGAACTCGCCGCCACGGCACGGCACGCGCCATTCTTCATGCGCTGCGACGTGACCGATATCCCTGCCCTCCAGGCTGCGATCGATACGGTGCGAGAGCGGCTGGGACCTGTCGCGGTGCTGGTCAACAACGCCGCCGATGACAATCGCCAGGCGGTCACCGACATCACGCAGGCGACCTGGGACCACGCCCAGGACGTGAATCTCAGGCACCACTTCTTTGCCGCCCAGGCCGTGCATCCCCAGATGAAGGAATTGGGCTTCGGTTCGATCGTCAATTTTTCCTCGATCGCCTGGCGCTCCGGCGCGGCACAGATGGCGCCCTATGCGGCGGCCAAGGCCGCGGTGGTCGGGTTGACCTTCGCGCTGGCGCAGGCGTTTGGCCCCGACAACATCCGCGTCAACGCCATCGAGCCGGGCGCAGTCATCACCGACCGGCAACGGCAGCTCTGGTTCAAGACTCAAGGTGCGGTCGACCAGGTCGTGCAGCGCCAGATGATCCGCAGGGTTCTGCTCGGCGAGGAGATCGCGCGCACTGTGCTGTTCCTCGCCGCCGACGACAGCCGCATGATCACCAAGCAGTCGATCACCGTGGATGCCGGCCTGCGATGACCTCACCCGAACCGAACGATCGCTTCATGCTCGAGGTCGGCCTGAACCCCTACGGCCTGACTTATCATCTCGGCCTCCAGGGCCGCGGCACGCCACGCGCCAATCCCAGGCCTGCGGGGCTCGAAGGGTTCATCGCGCTGGCGACCGAACTCGGCGCGCTTGTGCTGGAGATCTGGGTACCATGGCTGAGCGAGCTTTCCGACGACGCGGTGATCGCGCTTCGCGAAAGGCTCGCCGGCCTTGGGATGACGCCGATCGTCAGCGGCGGCCTGCTGGTGGGCGAACCGCTCGACGACGCATTTCGGGCCGCACGCCTGTTGAAGGCCAAAATCATCCGAACGGCGCTGACGCCGGTTCTGTGTGGCGACCGCAACGCCGCCGGCGAGAAATGGACGGAGTTCGCCGGCATCATTCGAGAGAGATTGGTGGAATGGGGGCCCCGCGCGAATGCCGAAGGCCATGTCCTCGCGATCGAGAACCACCAGGATTTCACCAGTAGGGAAATCGTCGATTTCTGCGCCCTTGGCGGCGAAGGCGTCGGCGTCACCTTCGACACCGGCAACACATTCCCGGTCGGCGAAGCGCCGCTCGATTTTGTCAGGCGGATCGCCGCTCATGTCCGCCATGTCCACCTCAAGGACTACCGCGTGCAGTTCACGAGCGAAGGCTACCGGCTGATCCGCTGCGCCATCGGCGATGGGGCGGTGCCGTTTGCCGAGCTGTTTGCCATTCTCGGCCAACACCACGACCGCATGACCGCCGTTCTCGAACCCGGCGCGTTGGAGGCGCGGCATGTCCGCTTCCTCAGCGACGGCTGGTGGCACGGCTACCCCGAGAAGACGGCGCGCGAATTTGCCGCCTGCCTGGCGGCAGCCCAGCGCAACCGGCTGCCCGACGATGCCGACACCCGCACCCCCTGGGAGCGCGAGGACGACGGTTCCCTGGTTTCCTATGAGCTCGACATGATCCGGCGCAGCGCCGCCAACATGCGCAACCTTGGTTTGATGGAGAAGATCTGATGACGGCACGTGAACTCGATGGATTGACCGCCTTCGTGACCGGCTCCGGCCGAGGGCTGGGCCGCGTGATGGCCGAGCGCCTGGCCGAACTCGGCGCCAATGTCGCGATCCACGACATGGACGAAACGGCGCCGGCCAAATATGGCGAGTTCGCCAATCTCGGCGAAGTGGTCGAGCGCCTGAAGCGGCATGGCACGAAGGTCACCTCGGTGACCGGCAACATTGGCGACCAGAAGGCGGTGGCCGAGATGAAGCGCAAGATCGAGGCCGATCTCGGCGACGTGCATGTGCTGGTCAATTGTGCCGGCGGCGACATTGGCGCCAAGGGCGGCAAGCCGAACCCCAACAACGCCCTCGACATCGAACTGGACGACATCCGCGTGCTCACCGAGAACAATCTGATCGGCACGATGCTGGTCTGCCAGGCCTTCGTGCCGCCGATGAAGCAGCGCGGCGGCGGCTCCGTCATCAACATCGCCTCGGCGGCGGCACATCTCGGCTGCTCGCCCGAGGTCGTCTACTCCACCTTGAAGGCCGCGGTCGTGCATTACACGCGCTGCCTCGCCAAGGAACTGATCGACGACGGCGTTCGCATCAACGCGGTCAGCCCCGGCGCCACCAAGACGGCACGCTTCCAGGCGACCCGCGTGGTCGATCCGGAGCGCATGGATTCGAGCCGGAAATCGCTGAACCGCTATGCGGAGCCGGAAGAGATCGCCGAGGCGGTGGCCTTTCTCGCCGGCCCCCGCGCGCGCTTCATCAACGGCCAGGTCATCCGCGTCGATGGCGGGTTTACGATCTTTCCAGGGTGAATGGCGGCCGCCCGGCTGCCGCAGGGCAATCGCATCCGAGCGGCGCCAGCCCCCTCTCCGTCTCGGCTTCGCCGAGCCACCTTGTATCTACACGAGAGAGATTTCGTGGGATTGAAGCGATTGAGCCAAGGTCCGGGCGGCC
>NZ_JBWLUX010000058.1:0-20370 GCF_057784315.1 Mesorhizobium sp. CNPSo 4684
GCCGAGCCGGAACCGGCTGAATACGTCAAGATTTGCGACGTTTACGGCTCGGGCTACTTCTACATCCCCGGCACCGAAACCTGCCTGCGCATCGGCGGCTATGTCCGCTACGACATCGGCGTCGGCGACGTCGGCTCGTTCGATGGTGCCAGGTCCTTCGACCACAAGGATGGCGACGAGCAGGACACTTTCTACAAGAATACCCGCTTTACGCTGAAGACCTGGACCGGCCAGGAAACCGAGCTCGGCACCTTGAAGACCTACACCGAGACCCGCTTCAACTTCGGCAACCGCAACGGCTACCCGTCGGCAGACGATCCGGCAACGGAAGCAGATGAATTCAACTCCAACCCTGCCGGCAACAAGAACGTTTCTCTGAACTTCGCCTGGATCCAGCTCGGTGGCCTGCGCGTCGGTAAGGACGAATCGGCCTTCGATACGTTCATCGGCTACGCCGGCAACGTCATCCAGGATACGCTGGTTCCCTACGGCGATTTCGACACCAACGTCGTCCAGTACTATTTCGACGCAGGCAACGGTTTCTCGGCGGTGGTCTCGCTCGAAGAAGGCTCGGGCACCGTCGGCACCATCGACAGCTATGTTCCGCATGTCGTCGGCGGCGTGAAGTACACGCAGGGCTGGGGCGCCATCACTGGCGTCGTCGCTTACGACAGCAACTACGAGGAAGTCGCCGGCAAGGTTCGTTTGGACATCACCCCGATGCAGAACCTGTCGCTCTTCATCATGGGCGGCTACGGCACGGACGACAATTTGACGGATCCGAACTACGCGATCGACGCCGGTGGCCGCGGCTTCTATAAGCAGTGGGGTGGCAACTGGGCATTCTGGGGTGGCGGCACTTACACCATCAACGAGAAGACCTCGTTCAACCTCCAGGTGTCATATGACGACTGGAAGAACCTCGGCGTCGCCGCGAACATCGCCTACGATGTGGTTCCCGGCTTCACGGTCACGGCTGAAGTCGACTACCTCAATGCAGGCAAGTTCGACGACGCCGACTTCTCCAACTTCACCAACGCCGACAAGAAGAGCAGCGTCGGCGGTCTCCTCCGCTTCCAGCGCTCGTTCTAACAGGCAGAGCCTGGCTCAAAATCGAACCCGGCGGGCAACCGCCGGGTTTTTCTTTTGAAGCATCCTTCGCCGTAGTGATTGGATGATTGGGCTGCGGTGCGGACCTTCAGAAGGTGGAGCTCAACCGGCGGCTAGATCATAGAGCCATGGCCGCCCTGTGCCGATTTCGTCTTAGGTGTCCTGGCCACTATTTCCAGGTGCGTCAGAACTTGCACCAACTGACCCAGCACGCTAGCAAGAAGGCCCTTTTCAAGTGAGCCTTTGCCATGCGCCAGCGCCCTGCCCTCACGCCGCTTGTCGGCGCGCTTCCCTCGACGGTGCCGTTTGTCGGGCCGGAGGCGCAGGAGCGTGAGCGCGGCCGCCCGTTTCGTGCCCGCATCGGCGCCAATGAGAGCAGTTTCGGGCCTTCGCCGCGTGTCATTGCGCGCATGGAGAGCGTCGCGCGTGACCAGTGGATGTATTGCGATCCCGACAATTACGATCTGAAGCAGGCCGCGGCCCGCCATCTTGGCGTTAGCGCCGAAAACGTGGTGGTGGGCGAAGGCATAGACGGGCTGCTCAGCCTGGTGGCGCGCATGTATGCGGCGCCCGGCGACGCGGTGGTCACCTCGCTCGGCGCCTATCCGACCTTCAACTTCCACATTGCCGGCGTCGGCGGCCGACTGGTTACGGTGCCTTACGAGACCGACAAGGAAAGTCTGGACGCCCTGCTGGCTGCGGTCGTCAGCGAAAAAGCGCCGCTGGTCTATCTCTCCAATCCCGACAATCCGATGGGCAGCTGGTGGGAAGCAAGCGAGGTTACCCGCTTCATCGAAGCCTTGCCGGAAACCACCATGCTGGTGCTCGACGAGGCCTATGGCGAGTTGGGGCCGGCCTCGGCACTGCCGCCGATCGATGTCGCGCGGCCCAATGTCATCCGCATGCGCACCTTCTCCAAGGCCTACGGGCTGGCCGGCATTCGCTGCGGCTACGCGGTGGCGGAGGCCGAGGTGATCCGCGATTTCGAGAAGATCCGCAACCATTACGGCGTCAGCCGCATGGCGCAGATCGCCGGCGTCGAAGCGCTTGCCGACCAGGACTGGCTGCGCAGCGTGGTGGCACGGGTCGCTGCCGGGCGCACACGCATCGCCGGGATTGCCAAGACAAACGGACTGAAGCCGCTGCCGTCAGCGACCAATTTCGTCACCATAGACTGTGGCCAGGACGGCGCCTTCGCGCTGAAGGTGCTGCAAAACCTGTTGTCGCGCGACGTCTTCATCCGCAAGCCTATGGCGCCAGGGCTCGACCGCTGCATTCGGGTCAGTGTCGGCCTCGATCATGAGCTCGACATCTTTGCCGAGGAACTGCCCGGCGCGCTGGCGGCAGCGCGCGGGAACTAGACCGGCCGCTGCCATCGGCATGTGGCGACGGGCACGACGCTGCGGGCGAACCAGCCGGCAGACCGGCATCACCTTGCAGCCGGCAGAGCCCGCGATTCCTTGCCGCCACCACCGAGCAGCAGCGTGACCCGCTTCAACGCCTCCGAAAGCTCGGCGGCTTCATCATCGGCGAGGCCGGCGGTCAAACAGGCGAGATCGCGATTCGCCGCTGCCTGAAGTGTGGCCAGCGCGGCACTGCCCCGGGCGGTCAGCGACAGGATCCGCCTGCGCCGATCGTCCGGATCGGCACGCAGTTCGATCAGGCCGGCGGCCGTGAATTTTCGCAGGATCCGCATGAGGTGGGCCGGCGGGAGTTGGAGTTTGCCGGCAAGGGCCGATGCAACCGGCGCAAGATCGAGATGGAACGCCCTCGCCAAAAATCCCGATACGCCGCCGGGGCCAGCAAAAACGTCAGCTGGCCGGTGGCCGAGTTCGAACAGCACCCTGGCTTCGACCAAAGTGTAGGCGCTCTGCATCAGCGTCTCATCGAGCAGCCCGACCAGGCACGTGTAGAACCTGTTGAAGCCGCGCATCTCGGCAACCAACGCATCTCGATAGGCTGGCATGTCGGCCACCTCTCCCGGAAGATTTCCGCAGTGCCCGATCTTCATCGAATTAGTTGATTTCGTCAACTATTTGCTGGACGATGCCATTCATCTCGAAGGTGTGAGCCGGGTTCCCGTCGATCCAGCAACAATCCAACCGTTCAAGCCTGTTGCTTTCGTTCGATCCTGCGCCAGACTCTGTGCATGGGAGATAATGATGGATGACCAGAAAAAGGCGGTACAGGCGCGCGTCCACGGCAATGTGCAAGGCGTCGGCTACCGGGTGTGGGCGCGACGCGAAGCGATAGAGCTTGGCCTCGTAGGTTGGGTTCGCAATGAACGGGACGGCACCGTGACGGCTTGGATTGCCGGTGGCGATGCCGCGGTTTCGACAATGATCGAACGGCTGCGGCAAGGACCAAGCGGAGCTTCGGTTTCAAAGGTCGAGACCGAGGAATTCGAACTCCGCGACGCCCCTATCGACTTTCGGATCATCGTATAGACGATGCGATTCCCGACCGCCCACTTGAATTAATTGAACGTTCGTTTTATTCTTGTGCGACACTGGGAGGCATTCATGGCGCGGACCACCGGATCCGATGGTGAAAAGACGGAAGCCGCCGTCCGCGAGGCGGCGGTCAGCCTGATCGCACGCTTCGGCTATGAAGCGATGTCGATGCGCCAGCTCGCCGCCGAAGTCGGCGTCCAGGCGGCCGCGCTCTACCGCTATTTCCCGACCAAGGAAGACCTTCTGTTCACGCTGATGCGCGAGCATATGGAAGGGCTGATCAAAGCGTGGGACGCCGCACGTCCCGATGCCGCCGATCCGACGACGCGGCTGGCCGCCTATGTCGAAAACCACATTGCCTTCCACATCGAGCGCCGCCACTCCACCCATGTCTCGAACATGGAATTGCGCAGCCTCTCGCATGAACGGCTGACGCAGATCCTGCGCATGCGCACCGCCTATGAGAAGGAGCTGCGCGCCATTCTGCGCGACGGGACAGAAACAGGCACCTTCAGCGTTGAGGACACCGGGCTCACGGCCATGGCGCTGATCCAGATGATGACCGGCGTCATCGTCTGGTTCCGCCCGGGCCAGCGGCTGTCGATGGCTGAAGTCACGGCGACATATCTTTCAATGACAATGCGCCTGGTTGGCGCGAAGATCGGTTCCTACAGCGCCGCGCGTCCCTTCGGACGCGCGAAGGACGCTGTAGCATTTTGATTTCGCGCATGATCCCTTTCCGAAAATCGAAGTCGATTTTCGGGGTCATGCGGCAGGAGGAACGGCATGTACACGAACACGCTCAGCTTCGGGCATGACGAAGACATCGAGGCGCTGCGCGACCTGGTGCGGCGCTTTGCCCAGGAGAAAATTGCGCCGATTGCCGCCGAGATCGACCGCAGCAATCAATTCCCCATGCATTTGTGGAAAGAACTCGGCGCGCTCGGCCTGCTCGGCATCACCGCCGATCCCGATTTCGGCGGCAGTGGCATGGGCTACCTCGCCCACGTGATCGCGGTGGAAGAGATTTCCCGTGCCTCGGCCTCGATCGGCCTCTCCTACGGCGCCCATTCGAACCTCTGCGTCAACCAGATCAACCGCTGGGCGACACCGGCGCAGAAGGAGAAATATCTGCCGGCGCTGTGCTCGGGTGAAAAGGTGGGCGCGCTGGCAATGTCGGAATCCGGCGCCGGCTCCGACGTCGTCTCGCTCAAGCTGCGCGCCGAAAAACGCAACGACCGCTATGTCCTCAACGGCTCGAAGATGTGGATCACCAACGGTCCCGACGCCGAAACGCTGGTGGTCTACGCCAAGACCGATCCGGAGCGGAAATCGCGCGGCATTACCGCCTTCATCGTCGAAAAGACAATGGCCGGCTTTTCGACAGCGCAAAAGCTGGACAAGCTCGGCATGCGCGGCTCCAACACCGGCGAACTGGTGTTCGACAATGTCGAGGTTCCCTACGACAACGTGCTGCATGAGGAAGGGCGTGGCGTCGAGGTGCTGATGTCCGGCCTCGACTATGAGCGTACCGTGCTTGCCGGCGGACCGATCGGGCTGATGGCGGCGTGCCTGGATGTCGCGATCCCTTATGTGCATGAGCGCAAGCAGTTCGGCCAGCCGATCGGCGAGTTCCAGCTGGTGCAAGGCAAGCTGGCAGACATGTATTCGACGATGAACGCCGCGCGCGCCTACGTCTATGCAGTGGCGGCTGCCTGCGATCGCGGTCAGACGACGCGCAAGGACGCTGCCGGCTGCGTGCTGTTTGCGGCGGAAAAGGCGACGCTGATGGCGCTCGACGCAATCCAGCTGCTTGGCGGCAACGGCTATATCAATGACTATCCGACCGGCCGGCTGTTGCGCGACGCCAAGCTCTACGAGATCGGCGCCGGCACCAGCGAAATCCGCCGCTGGCTGATCGGACGCGAGATCATGGCGGAGGGTGTTTAGTGCGTGCGGGTTCGGACTTTTGTCGAACCTTGGTCGACCCGCTTGCGGGCGACTTCGGCAAGCGTGTCCGACACCCACTGATTGATCGATTTGCCGTCGCTGGCGGCGGCCTTGCCCAGGAGCGCATGAATCTCTGGTGTCGTGCGCAAAGCGAGCTTGCCCGAGTACGGCTTCTGAGGATCAGCACCACGCTCCTTGCAAAAAGCAAGATAGTCGTCGACGCTGCCATGAAAAGCCTTCACCAATTGCTCTGCAGTCTCGGCTTCAAAAGTGACGATGTCGCGAATGCCAAGGACGCGACCATGGAACACCATGTCCTCATCGTCGAACTCGATCGATCCGGCATAACCCTTGTAAAGTTTCATGGCCCTATTCCAACATTGGTCAAAAATTCCCGGATGTCCCTGATTGCCCATCGCTTGGTGTCGGGCGATGGATGGGGGCGGTGCAGGAACAGTGTCTGGTCGGCGATGGTGAACCTCACTCGTGAGCCGCTGCCTTCCGAGACTTCGGCTCCAAGCGCCACCAGCAATGCCTCGACATCGCGCCATTTGATCGAAGCGCTGACCGGATTCGCAAATATCTTGTCTAGTGTCTGCCGGTG
This sequence comes from Mesorhizobium sp. CNPSo 4684, assembly GCF_057784315.1. NCBI lineage: Bacteria > Pseudomonadati > Pseudomonadota > Alphaproteobacteria > Hyphomicrobiales > Phyllobacteriaceae > Mesorhizobium > Mesorhizobium sp. CNPSo 4684. The sequence continues at coordinate 6,118 of NZ_JBWLUX010000058.1, forward strand.
CGCAGCTTTCACGACTTTCCGCCCTCCCCAAATTGAATACCGTGGTAGTCGGCTCCTCTCGGGTTAGGGCGAGAGCCCATAGTGATACTAAAATATGATATCACAAAAGGTTCGTCAATGGCCACTCTAGCCTCTCAGATCTCGCCCTCCTCCGAAACCTTCCGCGCCAATGCCGAACGCATGCGGGCGCTGGTTGCCGACATCGCCGACAAGGCCGCCACCGTCGAGCGCGGTGGTTCGGACGAGGCGCGCGAGCGCCATGTTTCGCGCGGGAAACTGTTACCGCGCGAGCGGCTGGCGCAATTGCTCGATACCGGCTCACCCTTCCTCGAAATCGGGCAGTTCGCGGCATGGTCGATGTATGGTGAGGAGATTTCCTCGGCCGGCATGATCGCCGGTGTCGGCCGTGTTGAAGGAACCGAAGTGATGGTCGTCGTCAACGACGCCACGGTGAAGGGCGGAACCTATTACCCGCTGACGGTGAAGAAGCATTTGCGGGCGCAGGAGATCGCGCTGCAGAACAATCTGCCTTGCATCTATCTGGTCGACAGCGGCGGCGCCAATCTGCCCAACCAGGACGAGGTGTTTCCCGACCGCGAGCATTTCGGCCGCATCTTCTACAACCAGGCCAACATGTCGGCGGCCGGCATCCCGCAGATCGCCTGCGTCATGGGCTCGTGCACGGCGGGCGGCGCCTACGTGCCGGCAATGTCGGACGAGACGATCATGGTGCGCAATCAGGCGACCATTTTTCTTGGCGGCCCGCCGCTGGTGAAAGCTGCCACTGGCGAAGACGTCAGCGCCGAGGATCTGGGCGGCGCCGATGTGCACACCAGGTTGTCCGGTGTCGCCGACCACTACGCGCTGGACGACGAACATGCGCTGGCCATCTGTCGGCGCATTGTGAAAAACCTCAACCGACGCAAGAGTGTAAGCCTGACCTTACAGAAGCCCACGCCGCCACTTTACGACGCGCGGGAACTCTATGGCATCGTGCCGACCGATCTGCGCCAGCCCTATGATGTGCGCGAGGTGATTGCGCGCGTCGTCGACGGCTCCGAGTTCGACGAGTTCAAGCAGAATTACGGCACCACGCTGGTCACCGGCTTTGCCCATCTCCAGGGCATGCCCGTCGGCATCATCGCCAACAATGGCGTGCTGTTCTCGGAAAGCGCGCTGAAGGGCGCGCATTTCATCGAGCTGTGCTGCCAGCGCAAGATTCCGCTGATCTTCCTGCAAAACATCACCGGCTTCATGGTCGGGCGAAAGTACGAGGCCGGCGGCATCGCCAAGGACGGCGCCAAGCTGGTGATGGCGGTCGCTACCGCGCGCGTGCCGAAGGTGACGATGATCATCGGCGGTTCGTTCGGCGCCGGCAATTACGGCATGTGCGGGCGCGCCTATTCGCCACGCTTCCTGTGGATGTGGCCGAACGCCCGCATTTCGGTAATGGGGGGCGAGCAGGCGGCGACGGTGCTGGCGGTGGTCAAGCGCGAGGGCATCGAGCGCAAGGGCGGTGAATGGAGCGCGGACGAGGAAGCGAAATTCAAGAAGCCGATCCTGATGAAATACGAGCATGAGGGCCATCCGCTTTATTCCTCGGCACGGCTGTGGGACGACGGCATCATCGATCCGGCGAAAACACGCGAGGTGCTGGCGCTCAGCCTGTCGGCCGCGCTCAACGCCGACATCGAAGAAACGAAGTTCGGCGTGTTCAGGATGTGAGATGAGCACGCTCGGCCAACGCATCAGCATCCACACCGGCGACATCACCAGGCTTGCGGTCGATGCCATCGTCAATGCCGCCAATTCCTCGCTGCTTGGCGGCGGCGGTGTCGACGGCGCGATTCACCGTGCGGCCGGCCCGGAGCTCGAATTCGAATGCCGGATGCTCAATGGCTGCAAGGTCGGCGATGCAAAGCTCACCAAGGGCTACAGGCTGCCGGCGCGCTACATCATCCACACGGTCGGGCCAGTCTGGCAAGGCGGCGGCAAGGGCGAAGCCGGACTGCTCGCTTCCTGCTACCGCCGGTCGCTTGAAATTGCGCATATTCATGATTGCCGGACGGTGGCGTTTCCGGCGATCTCTACCGGCATCTACCGTTATCCGAAGAATGAGGCGGCAGTCATCGCCGTCGGCACCGCAAGCGACTTCCTGCAACAGAAGGCCCTGCCCGAGACCGTTGTTTTCTGCTGCTTCGATGACGAAACCGCTGAACTATACCGATGCGCCGTTGCTGGCCTTGATAAGCGCTGAACTTGATGACCCAACAGATTTCTTCCCGCCTGCAAATGCGAATTTCCACCAGCGATCTGGCGGGCGTGCAAAATATTCGCTACTGCTCGTCTCGAATTGGGCAGTTGGGGTTGGGTGAACATGAATCTGAAATATTGTCGCAAGTCGGCCATCTCGATACTTGCAGGTCTCCTAATATTTTTCGCGCCTGGCGTCGGCGCAGCAGCGTCGCTGGCGGGAAGCAAGGGCGAGGTTCGCTTCTGGCCGGAATTGCCGAAAAACCCAAAAGACCCCTGCACCAAGGCTTACAATGCCTATGTGGCGGCCAGCGGCCATTCGGCCTATGCGACCACGCCGTACATGCGGGTAACGTCGTTATATATGATCTGCGGCTCGCGCGTGAACGCGCCGTCCCAAAAAGCTGCCGAAGACGCGGCCTTGAAATCCTGCCAGGCAGGCCGCAGCAAATGGAAAGTCACGACCGGAGGCGCTTGCGAAATCGCGGCGTCCAAGTAGGCGGAAGCTACTCCCCACAGGTTTTTGACAACGCCCTGATGCCATCGCAGGGTGTGGTGAGGGTTTGCGGGAAACGGGGCGCAAAGCGGCGGCGCCTAAGGCAAACGCTGGAGGCTCCATGTTCGCCAAGATCCTGATCGCCAATCGCGGCGAGATCGCCTGCCGTGTGGTCCGCACCGCGCGCAGGCTCGGTGTGCGCACCGTCGCCGTCTATTCCGACGCCGATGCCAAGGCCATGCATGTCGAAATGGCCGACGAGGCGGTGCATATCGGCGCTTCTCCCGTCGGCGAAAGCTATCTGCGCGGCGACAAGATTGTCGCGGCGGCGCTGGCGACAGGCGCCGAGGCAATCCACCCCGGCTACGGCTTTCTCTCGGAAAACCCCGACTTCGTCGATCAGGTGGCGGCGGCAGGGCTCACCTTCATCGGCCCCTCGGCCGCCTCGATCCGCGCCATGGGTCTGAAGGACGCAGCCAAGCGGCTGATGGAGAAAGCCGGCGTGCCGGTGGTGCCGGGCTATCATGGCGAGGCGCAGGAGATCGTGCTGCTGGCGTCCAAGGCGCGCGAGATCGGCTATCCCGTGCTGATCAAGGCGCGCGCCGGCGGCGGTGGCAAGGGCATGCGCCGCGTCGAGCATCCCGACGATTTCTCCGAGGCATTGTCGGGCGCACGGCGCGAGGCCAAGGCCGCGTTTGGCGACGACCGCGTGCTGGTGGAAAAATATGTCGACAAGCCGCGCCACATCGAGGTCCAGGTGTTTGGCGACAATTTTGGCAACGCCGTGCATCTCTTTGAGCGCGACTGCTCGGCGCAGCGGCGCCACCAGAAGGTGATCGAGGAAGCGCCGGCGCCCGGCATGACACCGGCGTTGCGCAAGGCGATGACGGAAGCGGCGGTGAAAGCTGCCAAGGCGATCAGCTATTCGGGCGCCGGCACGATCGAATTCATCGTCGACGCCTCGCAAGGGCTGAAGGCCGACCGCTTCTGGTTCATGGAAATGAACACCCGCCTGCAGGTCGAACATCCCGTTACCGAAATGGTCACCGGCACCGACCTGGTCGAGTGGCAGCTGCGGGTGGCCAGCGGCGAAAAGCTGCCGAAGACGCAGAGCGAGATAACGCTGTCCGGCCACGCCTTCGAGGCGCGTATCTATGCCGAGGACGCGGCGAAAGGGTTTCTGCCGGCGACCGGCACGCTGCATCACCTTACATTTCCCGACAAAGCTCCCGAAGGCGCCACGATGCGCATCGAGACCGGCGTGCGGGCCGGCGATGCGATCTCGCCCTTCTACGATCCGATGATCGCCAAGCTGGTGGTCCACGCCAGGGACAGGCAAGCGGCGCTCGACGCGCTCGGCACAGCGTTGTCGCAGACCGAGATTGCCGGCTCGACCGTCAACACAGCCTTTCTCGCAGCACTTGCCGCGGACGCCGATTTTTCCGCCGGCGACGTCGATACCGGCCTGATCGGCAGGCATCAGGAAGCGCTAACCATGGTTGCGCCGCCGAGTGGAGAGACCATCGCCGCAGCAGCCCTTGCCGCGGCCGGCGCCGGTGCGTTGCCACCATCCGACGACCCTTGGTCATCGCTGGCCGGCTATGCGCATTTTCACGCTGTTGCGCGGCGCACGCGGCTGCGCCATGGCGAGGACGATATTCTGGCGCGCGTTTCAGTGCGGCCGGACGGGCGCTTCGAGGTGGCGCTGGATGCGCCCTATGACAGCGTCAATTCGCACGATCTTCGCGCTGCCCCTCGCCTTGCCCGCTGGCCAGGCCACGTGACCGTGTTCGAAGGCGCGGTCGGCTACAGTTTCCTCGTCCCGGATCCGCTGGCGCGAACCGATGAAGCCGCCGCTGCGTCCAGCAGTCTGCGCGCGCCGATGCCCGGCCTGGTCAAGCTGGTGCGCGCGGCCAAGGGCGAAGCCGTGACCAAGGGCCAACCGCTGCTGATCCTGGAAGCGATGAAGATGGAACACACGATCTCGGCCAGCCATGACGGCGTCATCGCCGAGATCGCGACAGAGGGCGCGCAGGTCACCGACGGAACCGTGCTGGTGCGCTTCGTTGAAGAGGGGGCATAGCCCGAGACACGCCTTAAATGAAATGGCCGGGCAAGCCCGGCCATTTCGCGAGTATGCGGACGATTACTGCGCGATCGGCGCGTATTTGCCGTCATGCCACTGGTTGATGTCGTAGCTGGCGTTCTTCAGATCGCCCTTCTCGTCGAAGGTGACCTCGCCGACCACGGTGCTGAACGGCGTGCCGTTCTTCAGCGCTTCGGCGACCTTGACCGGATCGTCGGTTCCGGCGCGCTTGATGCCCTCTGCAAAGGCCTGAACGACGGCGTAGGAGAACAGCGTGAAGCCTTCCGGCACGAAGCCGCCCGCCTTGATCTTGGCGATGGCGTCCTTGGCTTCCGGCTTGGCCTGCGGGTCGGACGGGAAGACGAACATGGTGCCTTCGCCGGCCGGGCCAGCGACCTGCCAGAATTCCGGCGAGGCGATCGAGTCCGGCATGATAAGCTGGAACTTGACGCTCTGCTCGGCCGACTGACGCAGGATCAGCCCGGCTTCAGGGTGATAGCCGCCGAAATAGACGACATCGGCCTTGAGGTCCTTCAGCTTGGTGACGAGTGCCGAGTAGTCCTTTTCGCCGGCATTGATGCCTTCATAGTCGACTTCCTTGAGGCCGCCGGCATTCATCGTCGCCTTGACGGCATCCGCCACGCCCTGACCGTAGGCGCTCTTGTCGTGCAGGATAACGATGTTCTTGCCGGCATATTTCTTGGCAATCCACGGGCCGATGAAGGCGCCTTGCGCGTCGTCACGCGTGTAGAGACGCATGATCGTCGGCCAGCCGGCCTTGGCGGCGGCGTCAGTCAGCTCGGGATTTGAAGAGGCCGGGCTCATCATCAGCGCGCCGGCCTCGGCGTAGACGGCGGACGCCGGGATGCTCGAACCCGAACAGGCATGGCCGTCAATAAACTTTACGCTGTTGGCAACGATGCGGTTGGCCACCGAAACCGCCTGCTTGGGATCGCACTGGTCGTCTTCGATATCGAGCTTGATCATCGAGCCGTTGACACCGCCGGCGGCGTTGATCGCGTCGGCGGCTGCCGTTGCGCCCTGCTTGAACTGATCGCCGATCGTGGCGAGCTGTCCGGTCATCGGGCCGACCACCGAAATGGTGATATCATCGGCAAAGGCAACCGGCGCGCTCATCATCAGGCCAAATACGGCCGCGCTTAAAATACCCATTTTTTTCATGGTGATAGAACTCCTCCCACACTCGCGCAGCCGCTCTGGTCGCGCTTCTTTCAGAAGGCGGGACAATTTCATCCTTCATCGGGCCTGTCTAGGCGCATCGGCGCCACGCGATTGGGCCTCATCAACGCAAAAAGCCACGCCAGCCTTGTTCCGGCAGGTCGTGGCTTTTTGCTCTTAGAGCAGTCCCCATGCGCCCCCGCGCCACGAAAACCTGCTCACCGTCCCCATTGTGCACGGCCGGACCGTGTCGGCCTGCCGCGTTCTTGTCTTTCGTCGTCGACCGTCTTGTCGCGGTCTTGTTGTCTACCGGTTCCGGCCGTCTATGCGGTCTTGATCCCGGGAGCGTCCCTGTTTCGTACATCTGCTCGAGATCGGCGATCTCAGTGCATGGTCATCCATTCGCGGGCTTCGCGCAGCGCCCTGGCGATCTCGACCTTGGACATTGCGGCCGACAGTTCCGAGCGCAGTTCGGCGGCGCGGACCGAGCCCTTGATGGCGGCGATGTTGAACCATTTGTGGGCGGCAACGACATCGGTCTCGCAATCGCGGCCGGTCGCATACATCATGCCCAGTTCGAAAAGAATGTCGGCCTGGGCAGTTGCCCCCATGGCGCCGAAGCCGGCTTCAAGCATTTCAAAACGTGCCATTTTAGTCCCCTGTCTGGCTCCCGAGAGCGGGCCTTTTCTGTCCCCCGGTGTCCCCTGGGGAGCCGCTCTTTCGATGCTTTCGAGAATGAAGCCGAGCCTTGAATTCGTCGTTAAATGGCGTGCTTAATTTGGAGAAAACAAAGCTAAAACAAGAGGTAAACGCGGAAATTCGTTAAGGATACAAAGTCAGCAACCGCGCCGTTTCGCGCCGGATTTGACGAAAATTTATGGGGCACCAATCAACACTCTGCTAACCACGGAAACCAAAGCCAACGCCTCGATCGTTTCATTTCCTGGTCGCTGAGCGCTTCTCGACCCTTATGAAAATTGCAAACCCTTCCCCCACGGCACCCGCTTTTGTTTTGCCGGGAGCTGGATTAGCTTACGTTTGCGTAAGGGGCAGAGAGGCCGGCGCCCCACCTAAAACCACAGGGAGGACAGATATGTTTCGGAAAGTGAGCTTGGCCCTGGCGGCTACAGTGATGATGGCGGGCGCGGCCTGGGCCGATCCGATCGAAGGCAATTGGAAGACGCAAGCCGGCGACACCGCACTGATTGGCGGCAGCGGCTCATTCTCCATCACGCTGAAGACCGGCAAATATGCCGGCAAGACCATCGGCTCGCTCAAGCCGGCCGGCGACAACAAATATGCCGGCAACATCACAGATCCGGCAAACGACAAGACGTATTCCGGCAAGGCGACACTGTCGGGCACCTCGCTGAAGATGAGCGGCTGCGTGCTCGGCGGGTTGATCTGCAAGAGCCAGACCTGGCACAAGCTCTGAGCTTGCTGTTTTGACATGACGACAACGGGGCCCCCAACAGGCCCCGTTTTCTTTTCCAGGACGGTCCGCGACATACCCGCATCGCCACCTCGCGGCCTCTTAGCCGAGCCGATGCTCTCCCTAAAACATCGTCAATCACTTTGAACCGCAGATGAACGCCGGCATCAGAGCCGGTTCAGTCGCATCAGGGCATTTTGATGGCGTGTTCAAGGAGACACCACGCAAATGCTCGCTCGCCGCTTCACCATCGTCTGCCTGTTGATGAGCCTGTTCGGCATGTTCTTCGCCATTCTGGTGGCCGAAGCCGGCCGTCCGGCCCGCTCCTGGGATGCAGCCAGTTCCAGCAGCTGCCAGTTCGATTGCATGAACCATTTTCGCCCCTGAGACGACAAAGACATAGATCCAAACAGAAAAGCAAAAGCCATGAAACGCATCGCCATCAACGCCCTCCAGACCCTCCGGCTTCTGCCGCGGGCGGCGCTTGTCCTGATCGTGCTGTCGGCGCCAGTCTTGGCCATGCCAATGATGCGGGCCGCCGCCGACACGACGACCGACGCGCCGGCGACGAAGAAGCATGGCGTTGGCTTTGTTCTGCTGGTCAGCCTGCAGCGCGGGTAAGCTATGCCGGCATTCAGGTGATGCCGGCCTGACCCGCGTGAATCTCGACACACCTTGAAACGTGGTGGAATAAATCTTCGCCTTGGCCGCATGGATGGCCACCCTCCCCCTCCCAAGTGCGGCCTCAAGTCCCTATATTGAGCCATGGAAAAGCGAATCTACCCACAAGCTATCGAATCGGTCGTGATGCCGGAGCCTTTCGGCAAGAAGAGCTTCGACGACGCCAAAAAGGCCGTGGCCGCCTTGCAGGCGCTCTACGACCGCAACACCAAATTCCTGCGCGACTCCTTTGCGGCACTTGCCGCCGGCGGCGATGAAAGCAAGCGGTACCGCGCCTTCTACCCGGAGATCGGCGTCACCACCAATTCTTTCACCCAGATCGATTCGCGCCAGGCGTACGGCCATATGCCGACGCCGGGGCATTTCTCGACCACCATCACCCAGCCGGTGCTGTTCGAACGCTATCTCGTCGAGCAGCTTCGCCTGATCATGCGCAATCACGGCGTGCCGGTGACGGTTTCGGAATCGACCACGCCGATCCCGCTGCATTTCGCCTTCCTTGAAGGCACCCATGTCGACGGCGCCGCGGCAGAACGCATCAAGCGGCCGATCCGCGACCTGTTCGATGTGCCGGATCTCGACGGCACCGACGACCAGATCGCCAATGGCACATTCGAAGTGGCGTTCGGCGAACCGAGGCCGCTCGCGCCATTCACGGCGCAGCGCATCGACTATTCGCTGCACCGCATGACACATTACACGGCGACCAGCCCGCAGCATTTCCAGAACTTCGTGCTGTTCACCAACTACCAGTTCTACATCGATGAATTCGTCGCCCGCGCCCGGGCGCAGATGGCGGAAGGCGGCCACGGCTATGCTGAATTCGTCGAACCCGGCAATGTCGTCACCAAGGCCGGGCAAAGCGCGCCCAGCGAAGGCGTGGCCGCACCGCGCCTGCCGCAAATGCCGGCCTATCACATGAAGAAGCCGAACCATGGCGGCATCACCATGGTCAATATCGGCGTCGGCCCGTCCAACGCCAAGACGATCACCGACCATATCGCGGTGCTGCGGCCCCACGCCTGGCTGATGCTCGGCCATTGCGCCGGCCTGCGCAACACGCAGGCACTGGGCGACTATGTGCTGGCGCATGCCTATGTCAGGGAGGACCATGTGCTGGACGACGACCTGCCGGTGTGGGTGCCGATCCCGCCGCTGGCCGAGATCCAGGTGGCGCTGCAGGAGGCGGTCGCCGAAGTCACCGGGCTTTCCGGCTACGATCTCAAGCGCATCATGCGCACCGGCACCGTCGCCACTATCGACAACCGCAATTGGGAGTTGCGCGACCAGCGCGGACCGGTGCAACGGCTGTCGCAGTCACGCGCCATCGCGCTCGACATGGAATCGGCCACCATCGCCGCAAATGGCTTCCGCTTCCGCGTTCCCTACGGCACGCTGCTGTGTGTCTCGGACAAGCCGCTGCATGGCGAGCTGAAGCTGCCCGGCATGGCGACCGAATTCTACAAGCGGCAAGTGGCGCAGCATCTGACCATCGGCATCAAGGCGATGGAGAAGCTGGCGGAAATGCCGATGGAACGGCTGCATTCGCGCAAGCTGAGAAGCTTTTCGGAGACGGCCTTCCAGTAGACTGGCTCCCGTAAATGTTGGCCGCGAGGCGTTTCGTCATCTTGATTGGGCCGCATTTGCGCCGATAACAGGCCTGACACCCTCGGCCCGACACTTTGGGCAATGCAAAACCCGGTCTGATGGCACGCGTGCGAAACACGATGGCTTCGATGGCGTTCCTGGCAATGCTCGGCCTCTCGGCCGCGCTTGTAGCCGGGTTCCTTGGCACACTGCATCCGGCCTTCGATTCCTTCGCCCATTTCCGCATCCATTTTGCCGTGCTGATGGCCCTGATTGCGCTGCCGCTGCTTGCCACCTCGTTTCGCCTGCAGGCGGGTGTGGGCCTGCTCTTGGCCGTAGCCGCCTTCGCCAGCACGTTGAGCACCTTGCCGCGGCTGTGGCCGGTGCAGGCCGCCGGTGACGCCGAGCCCGGCAATGAGACGGTCTATCGGCTGCTGCAGATGAACCTGCGCTTCAACAATCCGACGCCCAAGAAGGTTCTTTCGCTGATCGGCCGGACCAACCCCGACGTGATCACGCTCGACGAAGTATCGGCGATGTGGGCAACCGAGCTCGGCTATATCCGCAGCGCCTATCCCTATCGCATCCTGTGCGCCTATCCCAACGGCGTGTTCGGCGTGGCGCTGTTGTCCAGGCGGCCGTTTGCCGTCGGTACCGAACCATACTGCGAACCGCGCGGCGCGATGGCCACCGCCACGGTCGACTTCGGCGGCATCGGCGTCGATGTCGCGGCGATCCATCTGAGCTGGCCGTGGCCGAAGGAGCAATACTGGCAGATTGGCGAGTTGACCAAGACGCTCACCTCGCTGGGCGAGACGGCGATCATGGCCGGCGACTGCAACGCCGTGCCGTGGAGCGCTGCGGTGCGGCGCGTCGCCTCGCTCGGCGGACTGACCGTGATGCCGTCGGCCGGGCCGAGCTGGATTCACCGGACGCTGCCCGACTTCCTGCGCCGCTACGCAGGTCTGCCGATCGACCAGGTATTCTCGAAGGGCGGGGTGACGATCCTGTCGTCAACCCGGCTGGAAGACACCGGCTCGGACCATCTGCCGGTGATGGTGGAATTTTCGCTGAAGCGCGACGAGAACAAGCCGGTCGACGAGGACGCCACCGCGACCGTGTCGCTCATTCAGCCCGACATGCGCGGCTAGATCAACACGTTACGGGCTTGAGGTTTCACAAGCCCACCAGGGCCTCGATGATGCGCTCGACATGGCCGCCTTCACGGTGCTCGCGCGCGTCGAAGGCGATCTGTTTCGCTTCATAGACCTTGGCGGTGGCTTCCAAGCGCCGCCGGGCTTCGGCGCTCGTCTTATTGCATTGCGGATCATTGGCAAATTTCATGCCGCGAACCGACCGCTCCGCGGCCTGCATCATCTGCCCGGCGATACGGCCATGGGTTCCTTCATGAGCGAGAACGCCGGTGAAGAACCGGTTCCAGCGTTTGCGCAGCGCCGGCGTGACGGCCGAGGCCACGCGCGGATAGGTGTAGGTGATGTTGAGCGCTCCAGTGGCCTGGCGCAGGCGACAGACGCCGTTGACCTGGCCGAGGTCCAGGCTCCAGTCCGCGGTGTAGCTTGTCTGCGCGATGGCGTGGGTCATGAAACCGTGCTTGGGCCCCCTGCGGTTCATGGCTAAGACCAGACCGGCACCCGTGGCGCCGGTAATGTCGTAGGTTCGCGTCTTGACGACGGTTTTCACGCCGGCAGACGCCGTCCCGACGATGCCGCAGGCCGCGCCTATGACGGCGACGCAACACAAGACCAACACCCGCATGCCATTCTCCCACATGGACACGGCAATGAGACCACAAGCAGATGACGGTTTCAACAATCAATGGCGCCGGGCGCCTTACATGCCCTGGTAGACCGGGCCTTCGCCGCCTTGTGGCGGCACCCAGTTGATGTTCTGGTTCGGATCCTTGATGTCGCAGGTTTTGCAGTGCACGCAGTTCTGCGCGTTGATGACGAAGCGCACATCTTTCGCAGCCGGATCGGCGGCGGCGTTGCCATCCTTGTCGACCCATTCATAGACGCCGGCCGGACAGTAGCGCGTCGACGGCCCGGCAAAGACGTCGTGCTCGGAGCGCTGCTGCAGCGCCATGTCGCCGACGATCAAATGCACCGGCTCATTTTCCTCGTGATTGGTGTTGGACAGGAACACCGAGGACAGACGGTCGAAGGTCAGCACGCCATCCGGCTTGGGATAGGCTATCTTCGTGTGCTTGGCGGCCGGCTCGAGCGTGGCATAGTCGGCCTTGCCGTGCTTCAGCGTGCCGAAGGGCGAGAAGCCGAACAGCGTGTTCAGCCACATATCGAGCCCGCCGAGGCCGACGCCGATAATGGTGCCGAAGCGCGACCATAGCGGCTTGACGTTGCGCACCTTCTTCAAATCCTTGCCAATGTCGGTCCCTCGCCAGGCCGCCTCGTAGGAGGCCAATTCGTCATTGGCGCGGCCGGCGCCGATGGCTTGCGCGACATGGTCGGCCGCCAGCATGCCGGACAGGACCGCATTGTGCGAACCCTTGATGCGCGGCACGTTGACGAAGCCGGCAGCACAGCCCATCAGCACGCCGCCGGGGAAGGACAGTTTCGGCACCGACTGCCAGCCGCCTTCGGTGATGGCGCGCGCGCCATAGCCGATGCGCTTGGCGCCCGCGAAGGTGCCCGATATCGCTGGATGGGTCTTGAAGCGCTGGAATTCCTCGAACGGCGACAGCCAGGGGTTCTTGTAGTTGAGATGCAGGACGAAGCCGACCGCAACCTGGTTGTCCTCCAGATGGTACAGGAAGGAGCCGCCGCCGGTCTTCAGATCGAGCGGCCAGCCGAAGGAATGCTGCACCAGGCCCGGCCGGTGGTTCTCCGGCTTGACCTGCCACAGTTCCTTGAGGCCGATGCCGTATTTGCCGGGCTCGCGACCGTCGGACAGCTTGTATTTGGCGATCAGCTGCTTGGCGAGCGAGCCGCGCGCGCCCTCGCCGATCAGCACATATTTGCCCATCAGCGCCATGCCCGGCGCAAAGCCCGGGCCGTGCGTGCCGTCCTTTTCGACGCCCATGTCGCCGGTGATGACGCCGGTGACGGCGCCGGCATCGTTGTAAACAAGCCTGGTGGCGGCAAAGCCCGGATAGATTTCAACGCCCAGCGCTTCGGCCTTGCCAGCCAGCCAGCGGCAGACATTGCCGAGCGAGACGATGTAGTTGCCGTGATTGTTCATCAGCGGCGGCATCATGATGTTGGGCAGGCGGAACGAGCCGGCAGGGCCGAGCACCAGGAAATGGTCCTCGGTGACCGGCGTCTTGAAGGGATGGCCGTCTTCGTCGCGCCAGCCTGGCAACAGGCGGTCGATGCCGATGGGATCGACGACGGCGCCGGACAATATGTGGGCGCCGACCTCGCCGCCCTTTTCCAGCACGACGACGGAAAGCTCGGGATTGACCTGCTTGAGACGGATCGCCGCGGCAAGGCCCGCCGGGCCGGCCCCGACGATGACAACGTCGAATTCCATGCTCTCGCGTTCGATCTCGCTCATCAACCCCTCCGCACTGGCTAACCGTTTCCGGGCATTTTGCTGGCTCTTGCGCTGCATAGCGCATCAATCCGCGACAGGAAACCGGCGCTGACGTGACAATGCCGTTTTCGCCAAAAAGTCGCGGATAACGGCGATGCTGCACGCCTTTTGCGCTGAGCTGGACCGAGCTTCCCATATTTTAATTGTTCGACGGCTCGCTTATCGGCCATACTTCGGCCCATGCGCACGCCGTCCGGCATTTCATTGACGCGCTTTCCCCTTCCGCCCGGCCGGACCCGCCGAGCGCTTCTTCTCGCCCTTTCACTGCTGGCGCCGGTTGAGGCTCATGCCGATCCGGTGAAGGTGTGGGCGACCGGGGCCTACTCCTTTTCCGACGAGCTTGGCGGCTTCCACATCACCGGCGCCTCGGGCCTCGGCACCAAGGAAGACCCGCTGGTCATCTCCGAGGAGCTGAATTCGTCGACGCCGGTGACGCTCACCATCCGCACCACCAAACCGATCCAGCCGTTCAGCACCAATGGTGAATTCGCCAACGGCGTCCTGTACATGCGCATCGAGGTGCTCAACAATAGCGGCCAGGCCTGGGTCGAATTCCAGTTCGAGCTGCAGGAGATCCTCAACCAGCCGAGCGTGTTCGGCGACGGCCTGTCGTTCGACCAGCGTAACAAGACGCCCGATAATATCTTGTCGAGCGCCTATGCCGATTTCGACCGCGATTTCGAACCCTATGACCGGCTGCTGTTCAAGGACGGCAAGATCGACCCACTGAAGACGGGAAGCTTCGAATTTCTGATCACCGACTATACCCCGCGCTGGACGTTCTATCTGGTACAGGATCCGCGGATACCGACGGGCTGAGTAATCTCCCCCCTTGAGGGCAGGGGAATCGCAGATAAGTTGATTGGCTCTTGCCAAGTAGGAAAAGAGGGATTCTTGAGAGGCTTTCTCGCTACAGAGGAGGCCGCGGTGCCGTTGATTATGTCTATCCTGCGAGAGGTTCGAGATCCG
>NZ_JBWLUX010000059.1:0-18603 GCF_057784315.1 Mesorhizobium sp. CNPSo 4684
CTCCAGAAGCTCTACCCGCTGGCGCAACCCAGCGGGCCTTCGTTTTATGGCCTGGCTCAATTGCCGGTGCGATGGCGGCGATGTAGATCGGAACCATCAAGCGGACCTAGTGTGCGATAGCGCGGAACACCGCCATCGCACCGGCAATTGAGCCAGGCCATAAAACGAAGGCCCGCTGGCTTGCGCCAGCGGGCAGAGCTTCTGGAGTGGCTGGCGTGTGTGCCAGCGTTTAGAAAAATTGACGCGCGGGCAGAAAGATCCGCGCCGCCCACCTCGCGAATGGGAAGGGAGGGTGAGGCAACTCCGGCTGATGGAGCCCCGATTTCAATCGCCCGGATAATCACTCGCACGCCGGAACAAAGCCGACCGATGCTTGTTAGCTCGACAGCACATCCGTGCCCAAAGAAGGATACCCATTATGAAAACTCGTCTTATTCTGGCTTCACTGGCTACGGCCACAGCCCTGACCTTCGCCCTCCCGGCTTTCGCCGCCGACAGCGCGCAGGACTTCGTCGACAAAGCCGCCGTCGGTGGATTGTTCGAAGTGGATTCCAGCAAGATCTTCGAAGGCAAGGCCCAGGACCAGAGCGTCAAGGACTTCGCCCACAAGATGATCGAAGATCATGGCGCCGCCAACGCCAAGCTGGAGTCCATCGCCGGCGAGCAGAAGCTGGCGGTGCCCAAGGAATTGGATGCCAAGCACAAGGCCGATCTCGACTCCCTGCAGAATGCCAAGGACGACAAGCCGTATGTCCAGATGCAGCGCGATGCGCATTCCGAAGCGGTCACCCTGTTCGAAAGCTATGCTAAGGACGGCGATAATGCGCAGCTGAAGACCTTTGCCTCGGAGACCCTGCCGACGCTTAAGATGCATCAGGAAATGATCGAGAAGATCGTTTCCGCAACGGACAATGCATCGTCGACCACCAGCTCGACCACCCCGGCCGTGACCACCACGGACACCGCCAATCCGGCGGCGCCGGTCCCCGGCGCCAATAGCTTCACCGAGGACCAGGCCAAGAGCCGCATTCAGGATGCCGGCTTCTCCGACGTATCCGCACTGACGAAAGACGACAAGGGCATCTGGCGCGGTCGGGCGACCAAGGATGGCAAGACCACCAACGTGGCGCTCGACTACCAGGGCAACGTCGTTGCCGACGCCAATTGAACCACTGAAAACCAGATCGAGGAGATCAGGACAATGAGAACCGTAACCGGGCTTTTCGACAATTACGATGACGCTTCCGACGCCGTCGGTGAACTGGAAGCGAGCGGCGTGCCGCATGCCGACATCAGCATCGTCGCCAACAATTCTACCGATTGGTACGAGGGCGGCGAAACCTCCAACGCCGCCGAGGATGCAGCCAGCGGCGCCGGTCTCGGGGCCGTCATTGGCGGCGCCGGCGGGCTGCTGACCGGGCTTGGCATCATGGCCATTCCGGGCGTCGGTCCGGTCGTGGCCGCAGGTTGGCTGGCCGCAACCGCGGTCGGCGCCGTTGGCGGCGCGGTCGTTGGTGGTGCTGCCGGCGGCATTGTTGGGGCGCTCACCGATTCCGGGGTCCCGGAGAGGGATGCGCATGTCTATGCCGAGGGTGTTCGCCGTGGCGGCACTTTGGTGACGGCCAGGGTCAGCGACGAACTCGCCGGTGAGGCCGAGCGTATTCTCGGTCAGGCCAACTCGGTCGATCTGGAAGACCGTCGACGCGCCTACGAAGCAGATGGCTGGACCGGCTTCGATCCCGATGCCGAGCCCTACGGTGATATCGAGACCGAGCGCGACAGAGTGCGCAATGCCAGCCCGATCAGATGATCGATGCCCGCCGCCGAAACAGGCGGCGGGCATTCGATACTATTAGTCAATCGAATGGGCTTACATGATCAAGACAGCGCGGGTCGCGACCATCGCGGACGTCTCCCGCGCTGTACGCGATTGGCTCATCGCAAACTACGTTCTCCTGTGCCCTACGCGGTCGATAATAGAGTTGGGTTGGAGCGACCAAAGAGTCGCGCAGAACCGTTTCCAATACGCGCGTCAAACGGCTCTGAGCGCCTGTGGGTGGTAACCAGCCATTCACCATGGCAGCGCATCCGTCCCATCAGCGCCAATCACACCATATGCGCCTCAAAAGATTCAGATAGCTTGAGTTGCGCGGGCCCCAACCCCGCATTGGCCGGCGCTGCCCACCATTAACCCCACCCACGGCGCCGGCCATCTTGCTACAAACGACCCGATCCACTCGTTGAACGGCGCTGGCCCTGTCTAGCGCGAGCAAGACCTTTTGGCACCGGGCCGCCTACCTTGCCCTGCACGCGATCCCACAGCGCCTGCCGCTTGCCGACCTTGAAGGCTACGAACGCGCCGCCTTTGTAATGGCCGCTCTCAGGCCATGATCACTTGCGCCGCTTTGCCACGCTCGCGTTGAACGCCGATGATGTCCATCTACTTTTCCTCGAAGCATTTGATTTTGCGCCAGGCGGTCGTTTTCACGCCTAAGCACTGCCCTTGAGCTTCGAGACCATGCCCTCGCGCCCCCGCTTGGTCGACCAGGTGGTAAGCAGCGTCACCAGGGCCGGGCATGGCTTCGCTGAATTGAATGCGTCCGTCGGTCCTGCGCAGATCATGGCCATTCAGAAACAGAAGGTCGAACGTGACAAGGTAGATGTTCGGTGACGGCCGGCGCAGGCCGATGATAGCTTGCGTTGCGTGGAAGTCGGAAAGGCCGGCCTCAGTTGATCACTATGGCCTCGCGTTCGAGGATGAAGTTTTTCGGCGTCGACTGCCGCCGCCTCTGCAGGGGATAGCCGAGACGTTGGTGCGTATCATGACGCCGGATATGAAACTCTCAAGCAGCTGATGAAAGCCGTCCAGAGCGTCCACCCAAAAGCCTCGCCAGAGAATGGACTGCGCCGCTAGTTGGATTGATCATTTACCTTTTCGTGACCGGTCATCCGAACTTTCGGCTTCCGCATTATGCGTTGTTCGGCCAGGCAACACACGCGGTTTGACGCTCATCACACCATCGTTTTCGCGACCGTGGTCGCGACGGATATATTGCCCCTTGGCATCCTTTTCGACGTCCTTGCGCCGCGCGTCCTTCGCCTTCGCCTTCGCCTTCGCCTTCGCCTTCGCCTTCGCCTTCGCCTTCGCCTTCGCCATGAGTGTCACTATCGTGTGCTTCCAGATCCAACAATTCATTCCTTCAGGACGGAATGTTCAAGCCAAAATGTTGCCTATAGCTTTACGCTCGTTTCCCGTGCCCACAACCGCAGTTTGCGGCACGCCTCGATATACGTTCCGATTGCCTTGCGATCGGTCAGAGGAATGAGACCTTCGTCGGCCGCGGGGTCGACGCCGGCCTTTGTCAGGAGAGGAACCGTCCCAGGCGTAAAACTGATGAATTTGCAGTGCGCATAAGCGTCTGCCACAAAATCGCGGGCCGCAGCCTCGCGCGCCAGAAGTTCCGCAGCTTCTTCTGTAAGCAGGAGGGCTACCGCGTCAAATAGGACCGACGGGCCGCCGTCAATCATGTGCTTGGCAATGATCTTGGTACCATCGTCGGCTTGCACCCCGCCAACTTTCAGCGCAATCACCTCCATTGTCGCCCCCTCATCTTCGATGGCGGTTTGAAGGGCTTTAAATAGAGCAGCCTCGGTTCCATTACCGACCAGCACGCCGAGCTTGCGGCCCTCGAAACTGTCAGGCCCGTTCTCGAGAATGCTCAAGGCAGGAGACGTAGCCAAATCCTTTCGCGGTGGTACCGCTACGTCTGCGGGCTTCGGTAAATCGACAATGCCGAGTTTGTCAGCAACCGTCTCGGCCAGCCCTTCGTCGATGTTGAGGAGATGAGCGATCATTCGCTCGCGAATGACAGGTGTTTCAACCTTGCTCAACTCAAACGTCAATGCCATGGCGATATGGCGCTGCTCGGTTTCCGTCTGGCTCTTGAAAAACTGGCTTGCCTGACTGTAATGGTCAGCGAAGCTCTCCGGGCGCAGCCTTACTTTCTGATCATTCTCTCCTTCAGCGAACGAGCGAAAGCCGCGTTGCAGAGACTCCCTTGGTCCTGCGCCAAATGAGTTCGGCTGGTAGTTGGCGCGTCCCACTGGATTGTGCATCGCCATGTGCCCATCCTGCTGGAAATGGTGGAACGGGCACTTTGGCGCATTAATCGGCAGATGGGAAAAATTGGGGCTGCCAAGACGCTTCAACTGCGTGTCAAGATAGGAGAAATTCCTCCCCTGCAGCAGCGGATCGTTGCTGAAGTCGATGCCAGGCGGCACGTTTTGCGTCATGAACGCCACCTGTTCGGTCTCAGCGAAGAAGTTGTCGGGCATACGGTCGAGGACCAGCCGGCCCACCGGGATCGGGGGCAGCAGCTCTTCCGGAATTAGCTTGGTGGGATCGAGCACATCGAAATCGAAGCCATCGGCGAACTCCTGGTCGAAAAGCTGTAGGCATAGCTCCCATTCCGGGAAAGCGCCCGACTGGATTGCGTTCCATAGATCCCGGCGATGAAAGTCCGGGTCGGCGCCGTTGATTTTGACGGCCTCGTTCCAGACCACCGACTGCATGCCTAGTTTCGGCTTCCAGATGAACTTGACGAATGTAGATTCGTCAGCGGCGTTAAGCATTCGGAAGGTGTGCACCCCGAACCCCTGCATGAAACGGAATGAACGCGGGATCGCGCGGTCCGACATTACCCACATGATCATGTGCATGGATTCTGGCGTCAGGCTGATGAAATCCCAGAACGTGTCGTGCGCAGATTGAGCTTGGGGAAAATCGCGATCGGGCTCAGGTTTCACGGAGTGGACGACATCGGGAAATTTGATGGCATCCTGGATGAAGAAAACCGGGATATTGTTGCCCACAATGTCCCAGTTGCCTTCCTGGGTATAGAGCTTGACCGCGAACCCACGCACGTCGCGCGCCAGATCGAACGAGCCCTTGCTGCCTGCAACGGTCGAGAAGCGAACAAAGGCTGGTGTCTTCTCACCTGCGCGTTGGAAGATGTCGGCGCGGGTATACTTGGTTAGCGATTCATACGTCTCGAAAAAGCCATGAGCGCCGTAACCGCGTGCATGGACGACGCGCTCAGGAATGCGCTCGTGGTCGAAGTGGAAAATCTTTTCGCGGAAGTGGAAGTCTTCAATGAGGGTCGGCCCTCGCGGCCCGATCTTAAGGCTGTTCTGATCATCAGCGACCGGGCCGCCCTGGGCGGTGGTCAGAATGTCGGTTTTGTCATCCGACACCTGATGCAGCTCTCCACCCTCCCCCCGCACAAGGGTCTGGTCGTGTATCCTCGCGACGCTGAGATCGGTTGCTACCTTGCGCGCCATGCGGCTCTCCTTTCGGGCTTGTTCTGGAATAAGATGATCAGCAACCTGCGGGGCAGCTACTTGTTCCCACGCCCGATGAAAACCGGCTGTCTTCTTTGATTGAAGTTCACACCGGATTGAGGGGGCGTTTCGCAAAAGAGATGTATCTGGCGGAGATCCCAGGTGTTTCGCCCGGGCAAGCCAAAAACCTGGTCCAGAGCGACAGCGCAAATGGCGAAAGGAAGCATTTCGCGTGTAGATCCTGGTGCCGTCGCCATCGATGAGGAGCTGCGAGCGGTACCCCGTCCGTCGAACTTGACCTCGTGAATCCATCCGTCTCCTTCGGGAGGCTTCTCCCCGAGGGTCGAAAGCGATAGGTGGTCAACATGCCAGAGCACTTGGTGGAAGAGTGGCATGGACAGGAGTGTGTCTCTTCTGACGATTCCTTGTCAGCGGTTGAGCGCAAAATGACGAGGATCAGGAGGCCGCCCATTCCCGGCAAGCCGCACGAGCCGGATGGCCATGATCATTTTCACACATGCCCGATCTGCGGCCAGCAGGTCGACCGGCGCGACTTACACCAGGTTATGTGGCAAGAGTAGGAGAATCACGAGTCTCTTGAACGGGACAACTAGGACCGGTTGCGGAGGTACGTACGTACCTCTTCCATTGACGTCGACCTCGATCTGGCCGTGCGCTTGAGGCATTTGTCGCGCTCAAATCCCCCTTTGCAGAGGGTCCCCATTTAATAGACAAATCCGCGACCGCTACGCATTCCGGCTGACACAATTTCGAATTGTAAGCGCGCCGGCGCCATTCGAAAGGGGGCGCGGGCCCGACCAGCTCCGCGGGATTCCCGTACCACAAAAAAACCCGCCGGTTTGGCCGGCGGGCAAGGTCTTTCGGAGTGCACTGAATGGGGCCAGTGCAGCGAGAGAATGTCGTCTGGGCCGAGAGGTTCCATATGACTGACAATTTGGTATGGTTAATGCGGCAACTTCCTTTTGCGACGAGCGGACTTCAGAACAGTATGCGTGCCAGCCGAAAGCAATGCCTGAAAAGCGCGCCTCCGTTCCCTCAATAGGATGGTCTTGGCCTCTCTTGAAATGCAAGATTTGGCGAGACGCGCGATCGGCTCGGTCAAGCCTGTCCTTGTCGATTAAACGCCGCATCAATTCTTCGGCTTTGCGCCAAGGATACATGCCCGCTATCAATTCCGGATCAGCTTTGTTCAGACCCGTCAACGCCGCCAACGGATTTTCAACAGCGGCCACCCATTCATGTTCAGGCAAGCCCTCGCTTACCATCCGTCGAAAACAATCTTTTATTACCGAAAATTCGAAGGCAGAAATTTCGCCATCCATTCGTTGAGCCATCGTACTGCTCCCCATTTGGGGCGGGAGTTGGAACTCTCAGCGCCAGGGCCCTGGTCGAGGTCTAGCGACGCTTGAATTAAAGCACCGCGGCAGAGCCTTTCCCCACATTTGTTGGTTCGGAATCGTACCGAGAAATGGAAGTCCTGCTCGCGGATGAGAGCCCGCTGCTCACTGGGGGATACAGCGGACCTCCGAATAAGGAGGATTGTGCCCCGCTCCGCCTCAAGCAATGCGCTGGCTGATAAGGTTGCTAAAGGCGGCCCGCGCCACCCCGCGCGGGCCCGATCAGCTTGTGGCCGGTCGGCAGCGGGAACCCAAACGCTGCAATTACTCAACCTCGCGGTTTGGGCCAAGTTCCTCGCACAAATGAAAAACCCGGTCGCCGTCTTCCTACCCCGCCGAGGCGCCGATCGGCTTTGGCGGCCCTGCTGTGGTCCGCAGCAAGCGTTCCGCAAACTCTGCCCGATAACGCTCAAGTGCCTCTTGTCGCACCGGCGCGCGCTCAGAGGGTACTCTTCCGGCATAGTCATGCCATCGATCTTCGGGAGCATCTCTTCAAGGACCGCTTTATGGAACGCACTTCGTAGGATTTCCCCGCTTTGTCGAAGGCCAGTTTCAGTTCTGTGTCTTCAATCCTGAAGGCGACTACGATGGCCTTGAAGGCGCCGTAAGACTGGGTGACGGCTCCAGCGCGACGAAGGCGCAAGTGCTGGATCTGACTGAGAAGGCGGACAGCAATGTCGTCATCAATGAGCTGGCGCTGCGTGGCCGGATTTCTTCGCCGACCTGCTACCGGGCCTCGGCAGTTTCTGCCGCCGCACGGCTGTGCGCCGCCGCTATACGGCTCCGCGACGGCGCCGGAGGAATAGCGCGCGATCGAGGTCCCTATCGTTGATCCCGGTTCGCCTCGGATCCTTGCCGTCGATCTCAACGGCGCTCGGCCAGGTGGAGTTGCTTTCTGGCGTCCGGTTGGAACTCAGGCCCCGTCTTCTCGTTCAAACCCTGTCCAAAAGGAGAAACGGAGAAACAGCCATGCCACGTGGAGAAAAATCGAAATACACCGACAAGCAGGAACGCAAAGCCGATCATATCGCCGAAGGCTATGAGAAGCGCGGGGTTTCCGAAAAGGAAGCCGAACGCCGGGCATGGGCGACCGTCAACAAGGACGATGGCGGCGGCAAGAAGGAAGGCGGCTCCGGTCGCGGCAAACATACCGGCCATCCAGCGGCGCACAAGGGCGGCAAAAGCGGCGGAAAGGCTTCGGTCTCGCGCTCTGCTGCCAGCCGCTCTGAATCGGCCAAGAAAGCTGCGGCAACCCGTAAGCGAAACGCCGACCACCATGCCCACTGACGGGCGAAAACTGATGTTCGGAGGACGGGCATGAAATCCCGGGTCGTCAACGAGGTCGGCGGTCAACGCACATTTGTGATCGTGCTCGACCCCGGCGAAGAGGCGTTTGCCACACTGATCGGTTTCGCAACCGAGCAAGGCGTCGACGGTGCTTCCTTGACTGCCATCGGCGCATTCGAAAGAGCCACCGTCGGCTGGTTCGACCTCGATGCGAAAACCTACCGCAAAATCCCGGTTCACGAACAGTGCGAGGTGCTGAGTGCGATCGGCGATGTTGCGCTGGGGGATGATGGCAAACCAAGCCTTCACGTCCATGCGGTGCTCGGCCTGAGCGACGGCACCACCCGTGGCGGGCATTTGCTTGAAGCGATTGTTCGCCCCACGCTTGAAATCACATTGGTGGAAACTCCCGGTCATTTACGCCGCCGCAAACGCCCCGAAATCGGCGCCGCCTTGATCGACCTGGGCGTCTGATCGTCCAGATCAGATCGGTCGGATTCTCAAGTCCAGTTCAAGAGAACCACCTCCATCTAGACCGTCTCGACCTGCTGGGCAAAACGCTGGTGATAAACGGTCAGCAGCGCGTCATGCGTCGCGTCGGAAGAACTGCAGAGCGCGTCGGTAACAAGGACCACGCGATACCCGAAATCGATTGCTCCGAGCACCGTGGCCAGAACGCATACGTCGGTTTCGCCGCCTGTGATGACGAGCGTATCGATGTCTCGGTCCGCCAGAAAAGCCCTGAGCCGGCCCTCAAACCAGGGCGAGTAGATGTGTTTGTCGATGACTGCCGCCGGCGGGCAGTAAGCGGCCAATGCCGGCAACAGGTCGACCATTTCGTCGACGATACTTTCGATCGTCATCGTGGCCCAGTGCTCATAATAGCGCTTCCATGTGCCGACACCCTGCCCCGGCTTCTGGGCAGGCAGGAAGCGCGTGAAGACCGTCTGTTGCGCCTTCCTTTCGACCAGGCTCTCGATGCGAGGGAGCACGCGCGTGATCCTGGAGTGGCCCACTGCGACGGCTCGGCAAACAGCCGCTGCATGTCAACACAGACATGCATGCAGCGGTCGCCCAGAGGCCCGTATGCTAAGCCCGGCATCGACATCAGGAAGTCCGTACCCGGTCGGATTTTTTCACCAGCTTTTCCTTGCCGTCGAAGGCATGGATCAGAACGTCCCGTGCCGGCACTCGTTCCTTGTCGCTTCAGGAACCGGCATCAGCCATCGACGTTTCCGCCTCATGGATCCGATGCCATCCGCTGATAGACCGCATCGGTAAGGCGAACGACGATCCGAGGAACGTTGCAGGCAAGGAACAAGGCCACGGCAGCGACTTGGAGATGAACTCACAGGACGTTCCTATATCTGCAATTTATCAGCATTTCGACAAGTGGCCGGGACAGCGACGATGAGCATTTTCTATCGAGCGGCCAAGATTGCGGAAGAGGTTCACGCAGCGCAGCGCGACAAGACCGGACGGCCCTATATCGAGCATTGCCGTCGTGTCGTCGATGCTGTCGAGACGATGGATCAGAAGGTCGTAGCCTATCTGCATGATGTCCTGGAAAAAGGCGAAGGCTGGTCACGAGCCAAGCTGGAAGCGACCGGGTTTGGACCGTCGATTGCTTCCGCGGTCGATGCCATGTCGCGCAGAGACGGCGAGGACTATTTCACGTTCGTGCGGCGGGCTGCATCGAATCCGCTGGCGCTGCCGGTAAAACTTGCTGACCTCGAAGACAACATCTGGCAGTCACGACAAATTGGAGCCTCGACAGCCAGATACGAAGAAGCCTTGCGCATTCTCGCTGAGGAATTCTCCGAGCGCTAGCATGCCTGCAGAGGTCCAACGATACTATTCCGTTACATGTGGCATGTGCCGTTTGTCCTCCAACGGGTCGACGTCGATGCGCCTTTTCCGGATCAAAAGCGCCATGGCGCCGCGCGCCGTCGCCATGAACCATTGATACCGACATGCTTTCGCCTGCTCAGCGCTGGCGTTGCCGGCTTGCCAGCTAAGCGATAGCGCAGCACCGCAATTGGCGATCGGAAAAAATCAGCGGACTATCGTTGAGCGAACATCCGATGAGTTTGGCGTCTGCTCGAGCGCGGGCATCTGTCTGCCCTACGAATGGAGCTGCATTTCCGGATTGCCGGCCGTTCCTGCGTCGAAGGCGACCGGCACGCCGTGAGCAATGCATGTTTCCGCCAGCAATTCCTCCAACTCGTGGTCGGTGGCTTTGCATTTCGGCATCAACGTACGGATGGCGCGGATCGCCTGCTCGATGGACAGAAACCGGGCCTTGCCTCTGGAACGAACATAGGCTTCAGCCGCCCTCTCGACCGTGAGAGCGTGAAACGCGTGGGTCATCAAGATTCCTCCCTGAACCTGATGCGAGAAATTTAGGCCGGGCTTCCTGCGGCCTTCAAGGCTTCGTATGATTCCGAACATTCGGCGGTTAGCAGCACCGAGGCGGCATCCCATTTGTCTTCCGGCCAGTCAGGCTGATCCCAGAGACTCAGGGATCACCTCATCGAATGGCATCGCCAGGACGACTCTCCCGCTCTCGTCGGTGACCTCGAAACTGCAGTCGAACCAGCTGCGGATTGTGTCCATGCGGGTGCGGAAGACCAGATCGCTAGCTGTGGCGAGCGCATGACCGCGCACGGCCTCCTCATTTGGAAGTTCATCGCCTTCATAGTCGGGTATCAGCCGACCGCGGTAGCGCATGTTCATGAAGTAGCGCAAGGCCACCCTCATCCGCCTTGCTTGATCGGGAACTGGAACACGTTGGAGTACTCTCTCTCAGCAAAGCCATAGGACTGGCCAGCGAGCTGTTCCAGCTTCTCGCGGTCCCTCAGCGTGATGTGACCACGCGTAGCCCTGATGGCGCCGACACCCTCCAGCATCTGCACCGCAAGGGTCACGCCAGAGCGACGTGTGCCCAGCATAACCCCCATGAATTCGTGCGTAATGGGCATGTCGTCCCGCTCCAGGCGGTCATGCGTCATCAGCAGCCAGCGCGCCAGTCGCTCCTCGATGGAATAGCCGGCGTTGGCATAGGCCGTCTGGCTGACCTGCACGATGAAGGTGTGCACGAAGCGCAGAAGCAGCGCACGCAGCGTGGGACTGTGGTCCATCGCAGCTTGTAGCTCGTCTGCGCCAATGCGGAATGCTTCGCCCGTCGCCTGTACCAGGCAGGTATGCGGCGACCGATCCACACCGAGCACGATGGGGACGCCCACCAGACCCTCCGATCCGACCATGCCAACCTCGAATCGTCCTTCCGCCGTATCGGCGACGATCGAGGCGACCCCGGATTCGGGGAAGGTCACATGCGCGATCTTTTGATCGGCTTTGAACAGATGATGGCGCACCTCCAACGACACCGCCTCCAGATGCGGCTGCACCAGCGCAAAGTCATCAAGCGACAGAGACGCAAGCAGACGGTTGTAAATGATCGATTGCTGAAGCTGAGCCATGCTCCTAGCCTCCGTTTAGGGCAAGAGCGCACGCATCTCTCAGTCGCTTGCGGCCGAACAGTCAGCAAGCAATCGGCATTTATCCCCCCAAGCCCATCCCAGGCAATGGCGAATGTGACTTCCTTGGGTCGAATAGGGAATTGGGTACGAATTCGTACGCACCTTCGCATCGGAGCCAGTGAGCTTCCTTGGACCCCACAGTTGGGCCTCGCCCTTGCGCGAAGCGCGTATGCTCAAGAAGTCCTAGAGTCGCACAACCTTATCGAGATGCAGGCGAATACGCTGGCCTTCCGCAAAGGCCAGTGCGTACCATGCTCGGTCAAATGAGCGGGTAAGTTCCTGGTCTTCCTCAACCGCGCGGACAAACCATTCGCCGCAGCTTCCATCACCTCAATGCAGGGTGTGACCTGCCGGTCGGCACCATCCATTGGTACGGAATCGGACGAAACGGCGATGGGGGGAACGCGAATGCAAATCGGATGTTTTTTGAATTGTGTTGTTTAACTGGGAGGTTAGCATGCAAATCCGAGTTAGGCCTGCGAAACGGGAAAGTTCATCTCGCACAATTTTTGATCGATCGCTATTGGCCAAAGACGTTAGGCCAGGGAAAGCGGAGGCTTGTGTCGTTTTGTCGATTGATACAAGCGGGATTTACCCCGACCGCTTAGCCTATAAATACGAGCTTGAGTTCACAGCCGAAGAACTCCGAACGCTTATCGATGTTGCAACCGGTCACGTGCCTTCTACAGGCATTGAAATCGGCAGCAGCCGTTCCGTCACGCATACTGAGAGCGGCGAAACTGCGTCTCCCATCTTACGATGACTTCTGCTCACTTGGCACCTCCCGAGGTTGGACGCCTTACCGGTCAATCAGTGTTGTTGCACCAGTCATGACCGTGGCGCGTGAAAATGCGCACGTCGATCGGATGCCGTCGCCCTTCGCCGGCAATAGCGGCGAGCTTCGGGTTGACATCGTGGTCCACGCGGACGGACTAGGAGACACCGTGTTGCGTCTTCTTCGGTAAAAGGTCGGGAGGTTCCTTTTGCAAACTGGCCACTCGCAGTCGCACCTCTAGCCTGCAGGGACGAAGACTAACATCCAAGCGCGCTAGCAGGAAGCGTTAGCGTGCGGTGATAGCCGAGTTGCCCTTCGCATGGATACGAAGCGCAGCTGCAATCTCGTCCGCACTGTTGGGCCCCTGACGCGCGTTGACGGAACCAATGGAAAACCCAGCCGTTTCGAGTTGCAACATTGTTGAAGAGGGCACCTTGCGTAGCGATGACGCGTCTCCAATTTCGTCTGGGGTCCAGGGGCTAGATTTTGTCCTTCGAGGAGGGTACGCGAAATATCGATCTCATCTGATCGAGGGCAGACCAGGTTCCGGCAAAACCACGTTGGGGCTGCAGTTCCTAGTAGCCGGCGCGGCCGAGGGCGAAAAGTGCCTTTATATCACCCTGTCTGAGAGCAAACGGGAACTGCTATCCGTTGCGGCGAGACATGGGATCGCGCTGGACGGGATCCATATCCTCGAGCTTGTTCCTCCCGAACTTAGCCTAGATCCAGCCCAGTTGCAGACGCTCGTGCATTCTTCTGATCTGGAGCTGGGTGAGACGGTGCAGTCCGCTCTGGCCGAAATGGAACGTCTGAGACCCGAGCGGGTGGTGTTCGACTCCCTATCGGAAATACGTTTGCTGTCGCAGGGGTCGCTGCGTTACCGCCGGCAAGTTCTAGCACTGAAGAGCTTTTTTCTCCTCAACAACGCAACGGTCCTGCTGCTCGATGACCTTACTGCCGAACATGACGACCTCAACCTGCATTCGATAAGCCACGGCGTGATCAGAATGGAGCAGGTGAGTCCGACTTATGGGGGCGAGCGACGCCGTTTGCGTGTCATCAAAATGCGCGGCGTTCAAATTCGCGGCGGTTTTCATGACTTCGTCATTAGGCCCGGTGGTGTGACGGTCTTTCCCCGCCTTATTGCCGGCGATCATGAACCGAGTGAGCCTGGCGGCGGGCCTGCACTGAGTGGAAGTGCTGTCGACACTCTCTTGGGTGGCGGGTTGTCGCGTGGCACCAGTACGTTGCTGATCGGGCCCTCCGGGGTTGGGAAGTCGACAGTGGCGTCGACCTTTTGCAGGGCTGCCCTGCTGCGTGGCGAAAGTGTGCTGGTTCTGCTGTTCGACGAGACGAAACGGATTTTTCTGACTCGTGCTGCCGGTTTGGGGCTCGAGTTGCAACCCTACTTGGATGAGGGCCTCCTGATTCTTGAAAAGGTCGAGCCTGCAGAACTTTCGCCCGGCGAACTGTCCTCGCGGATCCAGGCGGCGGTAGACAAATCCAACGCTCGAATGGTTGTCGTCGATAGCCTGACCGGATATCTGAACGCCCTGTCTGAAGAACAGCACCTCGTGCTTCAGATGCATGAAATACTGACCTATCTGAACCAGAAAGGTGTGGTTACCATCCTTCTACTGGCCAATCATGGTCTTATCGGACAGATGTCGGTCCCGGTCGACATGACATACCTCTGCGACTGTGTCATGTTGCTGCGGTTCTTCGAAAGCGGCGGTCGTCTGCGGAGGGCAATTTCCGTGGTGAAGCGGAGGGTAGGCCCCCACGAAGACACGATTCGAGAATTCCAAATTGCTTCGTCAGGGCTGGTCGTGGGTGAACCACTGGACGGGTTTCAGGGCATCCTCACGGGCATCCCCTCGTACGTGGGTAAGCAAACCGACCTTCTTGACGATAACTCTCAGTGATGCAGCCCGCCTCGGAAGTTCTCATTCTGGCGCCGACTGGGCGTGATGCGAAGGTTGCCGCATCGATCTTGATCTCTGGCGGGATCGTGCCTGTTATCTGCTCTACATTAACTGAGGCGATTGCCAAATTCGAGCGCGCGCAGTGTCTTATCGTTGCGGAAGAGGCGTTGCTAGCCTCTGATAGGTCTGACTTCGCGGCATGGCTTGAGAGACAGCCGGCATGGTCTGATTTCCCGATAGTGCTCCTCACCAGGCGTGGCTCGGAATTCGACAGCCGTCTTGCATTCCTTGACCGTCACACTGTTGTCTTGGAGCGACCGTTTCTGGCGTCCAGTCTGACCAACTCTGTGCGCTCAGCTTTGCGCGCTCGCGCACGTCAACTTGAAGTGAAGACCCTGATCGAGCAAATGAAAGAAGTTGCCGAGCGCCAAAGACTGCTGATCCGCGAACTCCATCATAGGGTAAAGAACACGCTGGCCAACGTGCGTGCGATGATGAATGCGACCGTCAGATCAAGCGAAAGTGTTGAGGACTTCGTTCGAGATTTTTCAGCCCGGATCGTGTCCTTGGCCGATACTCATAGCATCTTGACGGATGATTACTGGCAAACTGCCCCGTTGCATAAGTTGCTCGAAGCCGAACTTCGCCACTATGACACGAAGGATGCCACACGGATCCGGTTGGATGGCCCTGATGTGGCTCTCGTTGCAGATCTTGCCATTCCGGTCGGTATGGCGTTTCACGAGCTGGCCTCGAACTCGTCGAAATATGGGGCCCTGTCCGTCCCCCAAGGAAGACTCGAGATCCACTGGTCGATTTCTTCCGAAGGTGATTCGGCCATTGTTCATCTCGATTGGCTTGAGCACGGCGGTCCAAGGGTGCGGCCGCCGAAGCGCCGCGGTTTCGGAACGACCTTGTTGGAAAAGGTCGTCGCCGTGCAGTGCAACGCCAATCTCAAAATCGAATATCCTTCCGAAGGCTTTCATTTTGCCATGGACTTGCCCCTGCGCAACACACGTCTGGTGCCGGCGTATTCGTAGGCATTTAAGATCGTGTCGTCCAAGATATCGCGCGCTTGCCGAGGGTCGATTACCTCTATGCCCGTAAGACTATGGGTGTGGGGTGCCGACCGGGGGTAGGGCTTTGATGTAATGCGCGATCGCTTTGCGATCGCTGTCAGGCAGCATGGCAGTGTTTGTGACGACGTCAGCCATGGATGAACCCACCCGACCGTGGTTGGGCGTCATCCCGGTTGTAAGCATCGTGGCAATGTCGGTCTCGGTCCACGCGCCCAATCGTTCTTGCGTGATGTTGGGCACAAACCCGGTGCCCTGGGGGTCGATGCCACCTGCGAAAAGGGTGTCGGACCGGATTGCTCCAAACACATTTCGGCTGGAGTGGCACTCCGCGCAATGTGAAACGGTCTCGACGAGGTAAGCGCCGCGATCGCTCTGGGTTTTGCCGTCATGCGCAGCCGACCGGCCCTGGCGAAAAAACAGCAGCTTCCAAAATCCCACGGACCGGCGAATTCTGAACAGGAGTGCTGGATTGTGCGGCGGCGCGCGCCCAGACACCTGGGGGAGCGTCATGAGATAGGCGTAAAGGTCGTTGACATCAGCGACGGTCATCCCGGTGAAGCTGGTGTAGGGAAAAGACGGGTAATAGTGATCGCGTCTGGGAGAGACCCCACCGATCAGGGCATTTGCTAGATCGGCACCGCTCCATCTGCCTATACCGTCAACAGGATCCGGGGAGATGTTGGGCGGTCGAAAGGTGCCGAATGGCGAGGCGAGCGCCAAGCCACCTCCAAGTTTCAGGCGATCGTATTGTCCGGGGTTGCGTGGCAGGAGGCGCAGTCTCCCGCCGCGAACAACAGCTTGCCGCGGATCACGTCGCCCCTCGCCTCAAATCGCGGATCGTGTTGAAGGAAGGGTGGGTGAGCCGCGGTCATCGACAAAGCCGCCGTTGCAGCAGCCCCTGCGGTCAGTAGGATTGCGACAGCAAACTGGTATGCAATGCGCCCCATGACATCCTCAAGACTCGTGCGAAGCTTGACGAATAGGGTTAGGCGACTCCCTTGCCGCCGGTGACGCCATAAACTTCGCCATTGATGAAACTGGCCTCCTGCGAGGCCAGCAGCACATAGACCGGCGCGAGCTCGAAGGGCTGTCCAGGACGGCCGA
Source organism: Mesorhizobium sp. CNPSo 4684 (assembly GCF_057784315.1). Lineage (NCBI taxonomy): Bacteria > Pseudomonadati > Pseudomonadota > Alphaproteobacteria > Hyphomicrobiales > Phyllobacteriaceae > Mesorhizobium > Mesorhizobium sp. CNPSo 4684. Next base: position 16,471 of record NZ_JBWLUX010000059.1, read on the forward strand.
AATCGTTGTCTTCGCCAAAATGCCTGACCTTCTCATCCGGTTGTCCGCCACTCGGCTGCAGGACGGTCCATACGGGTCCCGGAGCCACGGCGTTAGCCCGAACACCCCGCTTGATCAACTGCTTGGCGAGCGCCTTCGTGTAAGCGACAATGCCGGCTTTGGTCGTGGCATAGTCGAGCAGCATCGCCGAAGGCTCATAGGCTTGGATTGACGCCGTGGTGATGATAGAGGCGCCGGCGGGCAAATGTGGCGCGGCTGCCTGAGCGATCCAGTGAAGGGCATACAGGTTCGTCTTCATCGTCTTGTCGAAATCGTCTGTCGTCAACTCATCAAGGCCTTCACGATACTGCTGCCGCCCGGCATTGATCACAAGGATATCCAGGCCACCGAGGGCGAAGACAGCCTTCTGCACCAATTCCTGACACCAAGCCTCCTCCATGATGTCGCCGGGCAGCGCTAGGGCCCTCCTGCCAGCGGATTCGATAAGGGCAATGACTTCCTTGGCATCCGCCTCCTCCTCAGCAAGGTAGGATATGGCTACATCGGCTCCTTCGCGCGCAAAGGCTATAGCCACGGCCCGACCTATTCCGGAATCGCCTCCTGTCACCAGCGCCTTGCGGCCCGTAAGCCTGGCGGAACCGCGATAGCTCTCCTCACCGTGGTCTGGTACCGGATCCATCATTCCGGCAAGCCCAGGCGCGATCTGCGGCTGCTTTGGAAAGGGAGGAGCTGGGTACTGTTTGCGGGGATCTCGAAGTAAGTCACGATCTTTCACGATGATGCCTCCATAGCCTTGCTTGCCGTTGCCGCAACGCCGGGAACATTTTGTTCCGCGAGCGCTGTAGGGTTGGTTAGCGAGCAAATATAAGCACCCAGGTTGGGACTCGTGCGGCCGCGCACAAAAACCGAAATAGTTGCCGGCCGCCTTAGCCGGCTTGGCCAAGGGCCTTCACCGCGCCCTGGTGGAACAGCCGGTTGCCGCGTTTGGCCGTACCTGATCACCGCACCCCTATCTGTACCAACGCAGGCCAACGAGAGCCCGATGCCGATTGTTGAAGCTTGCCCTCAATTCGGTGGCAAGAGCATCAGCACCGCCATCTCTCAGCCGCCTGCGCCCAACAATCAGCAAGCGATAGCCTAACTATCCCGCCACGTTCCAACGGGAGTAACGGCCAAGGGCATTTCCAGGATGAGAACGCGCTTGGGTACGAGTCCGTACCAACATTTGTTAATGGCGGCCGTAACTGGCGACCTTAGGGTTAGCGAAGTGTCATCTACAGATGAGGACAATTGCGATGGAACAACCCGCGAAAAATCTCCCCTGTGTTGAGTTGATCGACGCCTGCGGCGAGTGGCATGTCCGGGTGGTGGAGGAAGATCAGCAGCGCATCCGATCCTTCGAGATCGAGCGCTCCGCTTTGGCTTACGTGGAATGTCAGCGACGACGCCTGGAGCTCGCAGATTTCACCCGTATATGAGTGTTGGAGTCAGCGACTATGTCTATCGATACCTACGATGAAGTTCGCGAGTGGGCTGGCCCAGTCTTGGGCCATCCCTTGCAGCGACGGCACATTGATAAGGAGAAATTTGAGAGAGCGGATCGCGAAGCGCGCAAACTGATCGAAGCCGAACGGCAGGCCAGAGAGGCCAAGACCGCGCGGCTGAGAGAATTGAGGCTAAACGCAAGCAGAGGCCAGCCTTAGCTCAAAGCGTCCGCAGCGCTCAAAAACTGATTGCGAGCAAATCTAGGCCAAGACGCAAAAGGCCAACTAGGCTCCATTCGATCCTTCCTGGATGATCGCGGGTAGTTCATTTAGCAGAGTTGCCAAAGATCTGAGCCGGGACAAAGGCTTCGTGATCACGACGCTCTTGGGAGGGCCTTCAGCACTCAGTCACTGGGGCGGGCGTGAAGACTCCTACCCAGAGCTCCGCGGCGACTTCATCAATCCCCTGCCCCGGGACACTAGAGCGGGATGAATTGATGCGGCGTGGGATTCCCTCAGGCGTGCAAATCTGATTCAACCTTCGTGCTGGGCAAGGAGGTCAGCATGAATGGGCAAACCTTACTCGATGGATCTTCGCGAACGGGTTGTTGCATCGGTTGAGCGGGATGGGCTGTCACGACGGCAAGCC
>NZ_JBWLUX010000060.1:0-16509 GCF_057784315.1 Mesorhizobium sp. CNPSo 4684
ATATGCGATAGCCCTGCCCTCGAGGGGGAGATGTCGCCGAAGGCGACAGAGGGGGTCGGTCCGACCGGGCACGACCTCCTGCGGCAGATGAAGGTTAGCGCTCCACGCGCGACGACCCCCTCTGGCCTGCCGGCCATCTCCCCCTCAAGCGGGGAGACTACCCACGCCCGAAATGCCGTGCCGCAACCTCGACATGCGTATGCGGTGCGTGCGGCTCGAATCTCTCGGTCTCGTTGCAATCGCCAGCCTCGTTCGGCCACCAGACACCACCAATGACGATGCCGTCCGAGGTGAGCCGCTGATCGGCGATCAGTGCTGCGCCGACGGCATCGACAAAGGTGAAGCGGCCGGGGCGCAGCCTGAGCACCGCGACATCGCCGACGCCGCCCACTTTCAGCGTGCCGAGCTCCGGCCTGGCGATCGCCTCGGCCGGGCGCTGCGTGGCGGCGCGCAGGACTTCGACCAGCGGCATGCCGAGCGCCATCAGCTTCGACATGCAGACCAGGATGTCGAAGGCGGGACCGTCGACGCAGTAGAGATGGACGTCGCTCGAGATGACGTCGGGCGCCAGGCCTTCGGCCAGCATGGCTTTGGCCACCTCGAAGTCGAACGAGCCCATGCCGTGGCCGATGTCGAAGATAACGCCGCGTTCGCGCGCCAGATACATGTCCGGCCGCACCGCGCCGGAGGCGAAGACCGGCGCGTTGGGGAACGGGCGGAAGCAGTGGGTAAGGATGTCGCCGCGGCGCAGGCGCGGCAGCACTTCGGAGCGGCCGGGCGGCGGCTCGTCTATATGCGCCATCAGCGGCAGGCCGGCCTGGTCGGCGGCTTCGAGCGCGAGGTCCACCGGCGCAATGCCGCTGGTGCCGCCGGCATGCTTGCCGGAGCGCACTTTTACGCCGACGACGACATCGGCGTGCTCGCGCACCGCCGCCACCGTCTCGCGCGGCTCGCAGAGCCTCAGATCGCTGCATTCGCCGACCGACACCGTCTGCGAAAAGCCGAATATGCCGGCAAAGGAGATGTTGACATAAGCCAGGATGCGCACCTTCGAGCGCTCGATGACATGGCGGCGAAAGCCGAGGAAATTGCCCGCACCCGCGCTGCCGGCGTCGATGAAGGTCGTGGTGCCGCTCTTGGCCGCCAGGCGGTCGGCATCGACGCCAAGCGAGGTACCGCCCCAATAGACATGGCTGTGCAGATCGATGAGGCCGGGCGTGACGATGCAATCGCGGGCGTCGACGACCTGCGTGGCGTGCTCGGCATCGATGGCGGCCTCGATGGCCGCGATGCGCCCATTGGCGATGGCTACATCGCGCACGGCGTCCAGGCCGGAGGCCGGATCGATCAGGCGGCCGCCCTTGATCAGGAGATCGAACTGCATCGGCGCCTCCGCTGGTATTTATCTACTGATCAAACCGGCCGGTAGGCGACGGCTTCGACCTCGATCTTGATGTCGATCATCAGCCGCGATTCGACCGTGGTGCGGGCCGGCGGGTTGCTGGGAAAATGTTTGGCGTAGACGGTGTTGAAGGCGCCGAAATCGCGCGCGTCCTCGAGCCAGACCGTGGTCTTGACGACATCGTCCATGGTGCAGCCGGCCAGCGCGAGTGCCGCCTTCACATTCTGCAGCACCTGCTCCGTCTGCTCGGTAATGCCGCCCTTGACTACGATGCGGTCGGCGTCGACCGGCACCTGACCAGAGATATAGACGAAATCGCCAGCGCGCACCGCTGGCGACAGCGGCACATGCGATGTTCCAAAACACTGCTTGGGCAAGGGAAAACTCCTGTTCAGACCTGGCGGATCACGCCTGCGGTTGCGTTTCAGCCGACCGCTCTACGCCTCTCCCCACGATCCTCATAGGGGGCTTTTGGGAAAGCAAGATTTTTCCAGATGCGTGTTGCTTTATCGGGGGACGGCCAGCATCTTGCGCCTCGCATTTTCCCGACAGGAGATTTTTTAAAATGACCTTCGACAAGAACCCGTTTCCGGAAGGCGATGCCGATCGTCATGCGCTGTGGGAAATGCTGGTGCGGCGCGACATCGACGCCTTCATCGGCCAGGACTGGTCGATGGTCGAGGATGATTTCATCGCCGACAGTTTTTTCGGCATGCATGCGCATTTCCTGAGCGATGCCGACGCCTGGCGGCTGCAATTCCCGAGCCTTGCCGTCTATCGCGACGAGTGGTTGCGCCAGGCCAAGGAGACAGCGGCGACCAAGTTCGCCGAGCCGCTGCGCGAAGCCCTGTTTCGCGTCACCAACATGCGCGACATCGATGTCGATGGTGACCGCGCCGTGCTGCACAAGAAGTTCAACGGTTCGGTGACCAAGGCCGACGGCAGCGTCGACCGGCTGAAGTGGCAGACGCTGTATTTCTGCAGGAAAGTGGCGGGGCGCTGGAAGATTGCCGGCTTCGTCGGCTACATGCCGCATCCCATGGGGGACTGAGGCGCGGTCCGCGCAGTAGGGTTAGTGCCGGCCTTCGCGCACGAAGACGCGCGCTTCCCGGGCCGCGGCGGTGAAGGCGCGGCGCGCCGTGCCGACCGCTCGGCGCTGCTCCATCGCATCCATCATCGCTTTCAACGCGGAGCGGTATTTTGGCCCACGCTCTTCGTCCGGCCATCCGTCGACCAGCAGGGAGGCTGCCTGGACCGTTCCGGTAACGGTCAGGCCGCTGCCTTCGCTTTCGATGGTCACCGGAACGTCGAATTGTTCATCGCGCATTGACGCTACTCCTGGAACTCAACTCGTTGTTTTGACGCAATTCCCAAGGGAAAGCGCTACGCGCTTTTCCCGGGAAAACCGCTCACACTTTTCCTGGAATTGCTCGAACTTGATGACGTCAGAAACGGCGCAATGCTCGTTTCGTTCCAGCGTCACTGCTTGCGGTGGTCGAACACGACCGCCATGGTCTTACCAATTGCCGCCATCACGATCAGTTCGACCAGATCGTCGTCGCTGTCGACACAGGCCGGATTCATGCGGCGGATGGCGTCGAGCGCCGCCCTGGTCGAGACGGTATCGCCGGCGCGGAATTTGGAAAGCGCAGAGGAAACAAGATTTTGAGCTGTCAGATCGATGACAGGTACGCTTGCTGCAACGTTCATTGGCTTCCTCCTGCCAAGAACCCTCTCCCGCAGGAATGATACGCCGAACGGCGATTTCCTCCAGCGGAATCGTGGTCCGACCAGATTGCCGAGCGGGCACGTTTGCGTGTTTGATAAGGTCGAGCCAACAGCGTCTAGGAACCAGCCCGAACATGAAACTGTACTTCAGCCGGAATCCCAATCCGCGCCTCGCGGTTGCAACGGCGCGTCATCTCGGAGTCAAGGTCGAGTTTGAGTTCGCGGCACCCATGGCGCCGGGGCAGGCCGAGCGGTTCCGACCGCTCAATCCTAATCTTACCCTGCCGACATTGGCATGGCCGGGCGGCAGCCTCTGGGAAGCCGACGCCATAGCCTGCCTGCTGTCGCGCGAGGCGGGTTCGGATTTCTGGCGCAATGGCGACGACCAACCCGACATGATCCGTTGGCTGAGCTGGGGCAAGGAGAATTTCGTCCGGGCCTGCGACACCGTGCACTTCGAGCGCGGCACCAAGCAGCGCTAGGGGATTGGCCCGATCGACCAGGGCAAGGTCGAGGAGGGAACGGACGAGTTCCGCAGGGCGGCAGGGGTTCTCGAGGCCGAACTGTCCCAACGGCAGTGGCTGGTCGGCAGCTCACTTTCCTACGCCGATTTTCGCATGGCGACGTTCTTGCCTTTCAACGATGTCGCGGGCCTGCCGTTGGATCATTATCCATCGGTCCTCAGTTGGTATCGCCGGCTCGAGGCCATCGACGCCTGGCGCGACCCCTTTAACGGGCTGGATGCGCCGCTTTTGCCGCCGGTGAAGCCGGTCTAGCCAGCTTTTCAACCGACCGGGCCGGCCAAGTGTGGCGCTTTGGCAGCATAGGTGTGGAACACCGGGCCTGTTGCCTCGGCGCGCTCGACGGCTTGCGGTCAGGTTGATAAGCCCTCTCCTCAAGGAGAGTCGTGACATGACCGTAGCTATCGAGATGGGACAGACGACGGCGGGTGCGCCGGCGGCGCTCGATCTTGAGGAGCTGCTGGCGACGCGCCTTCTGGTGCAGGGCAATTCCGGCTCCGGCAAATCGCATCTATTGCGCCGGCTCCTGGAGCAGAGCGCGCCCTGGGTACAGCAGACCATCATTGATCCCGAAGGCGATTTCGTCTCGCTGGGCGACCACTACGGCCATCTGGTGATCGATGCCGAGGAGCATACGGAGCGCGGCCTGCAGGCGGCCGGCGAGCGGGCGCGCATCCACCGCGTCTCCACCGTGCTCAATCTCGAAGGGCTCGACGCCGAGAACCAGATGCGTCGCGCCGCCGCCTTTCTCGGCGGCCTCTTCGAAGTCGCCCGCGAGCACTGGTACCCGATGCTGGTGGTGGTCGACGAGGCGCAGCTGTTCGCCCCGGCGGTGGCCGGCGAGGTTTCCGACGAAGCGCGCAAACTCTCGCTCGGCGCCATGACCAATCTGATGTGCCGGGGCCGCAAGCGCGGCCTTGCCGGCATCATCGCCACCCAGCGGCTGGCCAAGCTCGCCAAGAATGTTGCGGCGGAAGCCTCAAATTTCCTCATGGGCCGCACCTTTCTCGACATCGACATGGCGCGCGCCGCCGATCTTCTGGGCATGGAGCGGCGGCAAGCCGAGGCGTTCCGTGACCTGGAGCGGGGGCACTTCATGGCGCTCGGGCCGGCGCTGTCGCGCCGTCCGCTCGGCGTGCGCATCGGCCAGACCGAGACGAGCCCGCGCAACGGAACGCCACGGCTGATGGCGATGCCGGAGGCAGCGCTTGAGGACGCCCGTGCCATCATCCTGGCGGCGCCGCCACCCGAGGCGATGCGCGCACCGCGCCGGGTGGCGTCGCCGGACCTGCTCGACCAGTTGATGGCGGCCAAGTCTGCAGCGCTGGAAATCCGCCCCGAACCGGCGGAACCGGCGGTGAGCGCCGAGGATCTGGCAGAGCGGCGAGAGCGGGTGGACCGTGTCCTGCGCGCCATCCTGGCGCAGCCCGACGCGGGTTTTCGCGTCATCGGCGTGCTGTACCAAGAATTTGTGGTCCGCTGCCGCATCGAGGGCCTCGCTTCGGTGGTGCCGGACCTCTCCGAATTCCGCCGCATGCTGACACGCGCCCGCGCCGGGCTCGGCGCTGATATGGCAGGCGACGACGCCTGGCAGGATGTTTCCGTCCGCGCCTCGCTGCTGCCTGAGGACATGCAAGGCGTGTTCATGATGATTGCGCGCGCCGCCAAGGAAGGCTGGCCGTGCCCGAGCGACGCGGCGATCGCGCGCGCCTACGGTTCGCACTCGCTGCGCCGCGCCAGGCGCCTGCTCACCTATATCGAGGAGCAGGGTCTCATCGTCTGCCAGCTCGACGGCACCGGCCGCCGCACGGTGACGCTGGTCGAACTCGCCTGGGCAACGGCGCCCGGCGACCCTAATGCCGCGGAGGCGGAGCAGGGCAGTTTGGCGCTGTGATTGCGGGCGCTTTGGGCAGCCTGGCCTCATCGCTTATGTAGGCGGTTCTGAACAAGATGTGTTTCGCCGATCGGTGCACGGCGAATTATGATGGCTTTCTGAGAATCGCAGAACGGTTCGGGGCGGGAGGGTTGTCCGGTGCGGTTGAAATCTCTGGCTGAATTTGTCCTCGGCATCCTTGCCGTCGCCGTGATTGCGATCACGGTGTCGGCCCGGACGTTTGCCGCGCCCTCCGGTATACCGGCATGGTTGCAGGCCCATGTCGGCGACGGCGACGGCGAAATCTCTCAAGTGGTGCTGGAACGGGCGCGCGCGCTTTATCAGAAGAAGGTGTCGCAGGGCGCGGTCCACAATGGCTGCTATTTCGCCATGGACGCCACGCGTCCGGGCGATCTCGGCGGCGGTGCGTTGGGGCGACGCTACTACGTCATCTGCGAAGCCAAGCAGACGTTTCGGGCGATTTCGTCAGGGCATGGCGGCGGCCGTAATTTGAAGGGCGTGGTCGATTTTTCCAACGGGAAGCGCTGCGCGAAAAACTTCGGCAATGCCCTGGACTCGTCCTTGACGATGGGCGGCGCCTATATGACCAGCGAGGCAAAGACGTCGTTCAAGGGTTTCTATCGCGTCGGCGCGAAGCAGGATCAGATTCTGCAACGCACCTTTATCCAGTTCGACGGCGAGGGCGAGACGGCGAATGCCAGGCAGCGTGTGATCGGCGGCCATGCGGCGCGGCTGTTGCGCGGCATGTGCCTGCGCAAGAAGCCGAACAGCTCCTACGCCGACCATGACGGCTTTGTGCCGTACGGCAAGCTGGTCGATTACGCCGGCGGCCGCAGCAATGGCTGCACCAGCTGGTCGCCGGCCGATGCGGAGCAGATCATTTCGATGGTGAAGGGCAATCCGACGACGCTCTACATCTATCCCGAATCGCGCGACATAGCCGCCGTTGGCAAAGCCGACACTTACTGGAACGCGTCCTGCCTGAAGGAGATCGGCAAGCCGAAATTCTGGCCGCGCCAGCGCCTCGAGCCGATCATCGCTCAATACAAGAAGGACAACCCGCCACCGCCGGCGCAGCCGCTGCCGATCTGCACGGGGCCGTGAGGCGATGAGCGCTCGGCCCGGCATTGTCGGAGGCGCGGGCTGGGCCGCGCCGCCGACGATTGCGATGGGGCGGGTGGCTCTACTGATTGATCTCGGGTTCGACGAGCTTTGCCAGGTTGCGCAGCGATTCCTGCCAGCCAAGATAGCACGCCTCGGCCGGAATGGCGTCCGGAATGCCTGCCTGCGTGATATCGAGTTCCGTGCCGACCGACACTTTCTTCAAGGTCACGGTCACCACGATCTCGCCGGGCAGATTGGGATCGTCGAACCTGTCGGTGTAGCGCAGGCTTTCGCCGGGAACGAGCTCGAGATACTCGCCGCCGAAGGCGTGGCTGCCGCCCGTGGTAAAGTTGCGGAACGACATCTTGAAAGTGCCGCCGACTTTCGCCTCTAAGCTGTGCACCGTGCAGGTGAAGCCGTTCGGCGGAAGCCATTTCGCCAGTGCATCGGCTTCAGTGAACGCGCGGTAGACCTTCTCCGGGCTGGTCGTCAGAACGCGGTGCAAACGTACGGTGCTTGGCATGTCTTCGGTATCCTTTGTGGTTTCGTTGATCGATGCCTCAAGGACGGGTGGACTTCACCCGGTCCGACACAGCCTGTCAAATTTTTTGGGCCCTTTGCCCGCGGCCTTCCATCCTGCGATTTCGAGCCGCCGCTTCGGGCGTGCGGCCGCGCCGCGACGAATTGCATGCATCATCGACAATCTGCCTAATCTTTTTGCACAGATTTCACAATATTTATTAAAATTTACCAAGTCTCACCCTTAAATTGTATTAGGGTTGGCTTATTATACTCAGCTTGATATATTTTCACGAGTGACGATCTTCTTCGTGTACTATAGGATGATTCCCTGGAGCCAGGGATTAATCTAAACGTTGATCCGAGGTGATCGCTCGAAGGTTGTCGAGCGGCCAAGGCAGCACGCGCAAGGAGTGTCCGAATGAGCACCGTCCTCAACGCCAAAGGCATTCCACTTCCCTACACCGGGGCTTCCACCCACTGGTTTTCGGCGACCGGGGCCGGGCCGCAGCTCTATGGCACCTCGGGCAACGATTCCTTCTGGGGCGACACCAGCGTCAAGGTCACCATGTATGGCGGCGCGGGCGACGATTATTACCACCTCTATTCGACGATCAACAAAGCGGTCGAGCTGCCCGGCGAGGGTATCGACACGATCGACACCTGGATGAGCTACAAGCTCCCCGACAATTTCGAGAACCTCGTCGTCACCGGCGCCAATCACTACGCGTTCGGAAATTCGCTCGACAACATCATCAAGGGCGGCACCAGCAGCCAGACGTTCGACGGCGGTCTGGGTAACGACGTGCTGATCGGCGGTGGCGGCGCTGACACTTTCATCATCACCAAGGGCCACGGCAGCGACCTGATCACCGATTTCGGCGCGGACGACACCATTCGCCTCAATGGCTACGACTTCATGTCGTTCGACGCCGTCAAGGCGCATATGACGCAGGCGGGAGCGAACGTTGCGCTGACCCTCGGATCCGACGAGGTGCTGGTGTTCAACAACACCACCATCGACAAGCTGCAGCCCGGCCAGTTCGAGCTGCCGGTCGACAAGTCCGGTATGACGCTGTCGTTCTCCGACGACTTCAACACGCTGAGCCTTAACAATAGCCAAGGCGGCACGTGGGACACCAACTTCTGGTGGGGCGCGCCGAACGGCAGCACGTTGACCCAGAACAACGAGCTGCAGTGGTATATCGACGCCAATTACGCGCCAACGAGCTCGGTTCATCCGTTCAGTGTGGCAGGCGGCGTTCTCACCATCACCGCGGCGCAGACGCCGGCGGACATCAAGCCGCTGATCAACAACTATGAATACACCTCCGGGCTCCTGACCACACACGACTCCTTCTCGCAGACCTATGGCTATTTCGAAATGCGGGCCGACCTGCCCGAAAACACCGGGGCCTGGCCGGCTTTCTGGCTGTTGCCGGAAGACGGCTCATGGCCGCCGGAGCTGGACGTCGTGGAAATGTATGGCCAGAACCCGAACCAGCTTCTGATGACCGCGCACACGAATGAGACGGGGCAGCACACCACGGTCGGGTCGACGGTGAATGTCTCGGACACCGCCGGCTTCCACACCTATGGCCTTTTGTGGGCGCCGGACAAGCTGGTCTGGACCTATGATGGCGTCCAGGTCGCGGAAGCGGCGACGCCGTCCGATATGAACAAGCCCATGTATATGCTGGTCGACCTTGCGATCGGCGGTCAAGCCGGCGCGCCGCCCGACCATCTGGCGACGCCCGCGCAGATGAAGATCGACTATATCCACGCCTATACGCTGAACGATTTGCAGCAGAGCCATCTGAGCGCAACAGGCGAGCACGCGGTCTAGATGTCGCGGGACCGCGCGCCGCTCAGGGATGCGGCCATCCGGCACGGCCTGCGCCCGGTCTTCCTGCGCGCCATCGCCGATATTGGCGTCTTCTCGTTGCTGATCAACATCCTGCTTCTGGTGATTCCGCTCTATCTGCTGCAGGTCTATGACCGGGTGCTGCCGTCCTCCAGCGTCGAGACGCTGATTTATCTCTCGGCCATGGCGGTCGTCGCGCTCGCCTTCCTCGGCCTGCTGGATGCGGTCCGAGCCATTTACGCGCAGCGTATTGCGGCTGCCGTCGACCAGAAACTGGGCGCGCGGACATTCGCCGCCTCGCTTGGCGCCAGATATGCCGGCAGTGCGCTGTCGCCGCTGAACGACCTTGCCACGGCCTGCGCCTTCATCAGGTCGCGCGGCGTGGCGGTGCTGTTCGACCTGCCGTTTGCGCCCGTCTTCCTCGCCTTGCTCTATTTCATCCATCCCGTCCTGTTCTGGCTGACGCTCGCCGGCGCCGTGCTTCTGTTTCTTCTCGTCGTGGCCAACCAGTCTGCCATCGGCAGGAGCGATGCCATGTCGGCGGAACGCTCTGCCGTGGCCAGCCAGGCGGAGCAGGCCTTTGCCCGCAGCACGGACACGTTGCGCGCCATGGGCATGGTGCAAAATGCCGCCGCGGTCTGGGGGCAGCACGTGGCCGAAGCGCTGACCCTGCACGACCGTTCCGGAACCGCCAACGCGATCTTCAGCGCGACATCGCGGTCGCTGCGCATGATGCTGCAGCTGGCGATCCTCGGCGCCGGCGCGTGGCTGGTGCTGCAAGGGCAGATGACCGCCGGCATGATCTTCGCGTCCTCGCTGGTGTCGTCGCGCGCGCTGCAGCCGCTCGACCAATTGATCGGATCCTGGCGGCAGATCGTCGGCGCCAGGCGATGCTGGAAGCGGCTGGACGCCGCGCTTGCGGCGCGACCGCCGCAAGCGCGCAAGCTTGCTCTGCCCGATCCGTCCGGTGCGATTTCGGTAAAGGATCTTTTCTTCATCGCGCCGAATGCGTCCTTCGGCACCGAGCCCATCCTCAAGCGGCTGAATTTTGCCATCGGCGCCGGCGAAGCGGTGGCGATCGTCGGCCCGAGCGGCGCCGGCAAATCGACGCTGGCGAAACTGCTCGTGGGGGCACTGCAGCCGACCGGCGGCACGGTCAGGATCGACGGCGCCGACCTGAGGAGCTGGGACGAAACCCAGCTTGGAAGGCATATCGGCTATCTCCCGCAGGAGGTGGAGCTTTTCCCCGGATCGATCGCGCAAAACGTCGCCCGCTTCGACTCCGCTGCCGATGACGCAGCGATCGTCGAAGCGGCCAGGCATGCCGAGGCACATGAATTGGTGCTTACGCTGCGCGATGGCTATCAGACCATGATCGGCCCGTCGCATACCGTGCTGTCGGGCGGCGAGCGCCAGCGGATCGGGCTGGCGCGCGCCTTCTACGGCAATCCACGCATGCTGATATTGGACGAGCCCAACGCCCATCTCGACGGCAGTGGCGAAACGGCGCTCGAGGCGATGCTGTCGGCCGCGCGCGGCGCCGGCGTCACGGTGCTGGTGATCACGCATCGCCCGTCGATCGCGGCGGCCTGCGACCGCGTGATGGTCTTGCGCAACGGCGCGATCGAAGCCTTCGGCCCCGCGAGCGAGGTGCTGCGGCAATCGGCGGCCGGCAAGGGCGTTGCCGGGAACGCGGTGGTGACGGGCTCGTTCGTGTCGACCGTGCGCCCGCACAGCGTCCGCTTCGGGTCGTAGATGATGACACAGCAGAGCCTTGCCTTCGAAAGCCGACCGCGCACCGACTTCCGGCGCACGGCCGTTGTTGGCTACGCGGCCATAGCGCTTTTCGCCAGCTGCTTCGGCTATTGGGCGGCGAGCGCTCCGCTCTCCGGCGCGGTGATCACGTCCGGCACGATCTCGGCGACCGGCGGCAACATCCTCATCCAGCACCCCGAAGGCGGCATCATCGAGCAGTTGCTGGTGCATGAGGGCGACCGCGTGCAACAAAGCGAGCCGCTGGTCCTCCTCGACCGCACGGCGGCCGAGGCCGACCTCAACCGGCTGACCAGACAGTCGATCGCGCTCAGGGCAAGTGCCGCGCGGCTGGAAGCGGAGCGCGACGGATCGGACAGGCTGACGCCAATCACCGATGCAGCCCCCGCGCCGTTCCAGAGCGATTTCGACACTTTGGTGCGCGAACAGCAGAAGGAGTTCGATGCCAGGCTCGCCCGGTTCCGGTCCGAGCAGTCGATCCTGGCGCAGCGCGTCGCCATGCATCGCGAGTCGGCATTGGGCCTGGACGCGCAGAAACTGGCCATCCAGCAACAGGCCGACATCGTGAAGAAGGAGCTCGGCATCAAGGCCGGCCTGCTCGACAAGGGCCTCACCAACCGCAGCGAATATTCGCAGCTTCTGCGCAGCGAGGCCGATCTGGTCGGCCAGGCCGGCGCGCTGGAGGCGGACCTTGCGGCGACCAAGACGCAGATCGTCGAAGCCCAGGCGCAGGTCGAGCGCGCGACCACGCAACGTATCGAGGAGGCGCTGACCAAGCTCGACGAGGTCCGCACCAAGCTGGCAGACATCGGCGAACAGATCACGGCGGCCGAGGCGGTGCTCGGGCGCACGACGATCAAGGCGCCGGCAGCCGGCATCGTGGTGTCGTCGACCTATAATTCCAAGGGCAGCGTGATTGCGCCGGGGCAGAAGATCATGGAGATCCTGCCCACAGCGTCAGGCCTCATCGTCGACGCGAAGCTGCGGCCGAAGGACGTGGATCTGGTTCGCGTCGGCCAGCCGGCGAAACTCAGATTGTCGGCCCTCAACGCGCGCCTCACGCCCGAGGTCCCGGCGACGGTGACCCAAATCTCCGCCGACCGGCTGATCGATGAAACCACGCACGAGGCCTATTTCCGCGCCAGGCTGAAGATCACCGACACGCTGCCGCAGGGCGTGAAGGCCGGGCAGCTTTACCCGGGAACGCCGGTCGAGGCGTTTATCAGCACCGGCGACCGGACCTTCTTCGAATATCTGGCGCGGCCGATGCTGGATTCGCTCGCGCGGGCGTTCACGGAGCGGTAGGAGCCAGATCGTCCTCCCAGTTGGCGCCACCGTAAAACACCCGGAGAATCACCACCTGATCGTCGCTTATGGCGAAGGCCACAGTCAGTCGCCGCTCGAAACCAACGATGCGAAGCCCCGGCCGCACGTCATCCCTTCGGGTTCCACGTTCCGAGGCGTAGTCAAGACCCAGGCAAAATCGCTCGATCCGCTCGATGTAGCGAATGGCAGTGAGGTTGCCCGACGCATGAGCGACCGCATCGTATATCCATAGCAGGTCCGCCTGGGCTTCCGGCAAAAAGACAACATGCCGGCGCTTCACACGTCCCCCTTGAGGCGGGCGTGATGGGCGCGGATGCTGTCAAAAACCTGGTCGGCGGGGATGGCCTGGGAGGGGTCTGCCTTCCACCTGTCATAGGTCGGCACGACCTCCTCGCGCAGCCAGCGCTCCACGGCGGCGTCGCGTTCCTGCAATGCGCGAAGACCGGCGCGGATCACTTCACTGCTGGTCGCGTATGTGCCCGACTGAACGAGCTGGTCGATAAAAGCGGCCTGCTCGGCCGGCAAACTGAAGGTGCGTTTTTCAGTTGCGGACATGGTTGTGCTCCTATCAGAGTTGGTATGATATTATCATACCGGTGCTGGGATCGCATCTGGAATCTGACGCGGCATAGTTCTGAACATGCGCCTATGGGCCGCTGCTACCGGCAGAGACACCGGACATTCGGCCGGGATGCCTGAGATGGGTCGGCGTGATGCCGGTCTGCTGGCGGAAGACGCGGCTGAAATGGCCGGCATTGGGAAAGCCGCAGCGGTAGGCGATGTCGCCGATTGCCAGGTCGCTCCCTTCCAGCAGCGACTTCGCTTGATGCACGCGCAGCGCAAGATAGGCCGCCATCGGGCCGATGCCGAGCTCGGCGCCGAACAGGCGCTCGAGCTGGCGCCGCGATAAATTCAGCCGGCTCGCGATCTCGGCGACCGACAGCGTCTCCTGGAGGTTGCTTTCCATCAGCAGCAAGGCCCGCTTCACGGCGCGGCTCGACGCCGCGGGAAAGAGGTCGCCGACGGGCTGCACGTCGCGGCTTGAGCGGATGCGGTCGAGCACGAGGATCTTGGCGGCTTTTTCCGCCGCCTTGCGGCCGATGAACTGCGAGACGAAATGGCCGGCAAGGTCGGCCGCACCGGTGCCGCCGGCGCAGGTCGAGCGGCCGCGGTCGACGGAAAACAGGCTGTCGGCATGGGCGTTCACGTCAGGGAACTGGTTGCGGAAATCCTTGATGTGGAACCAACTCACCGCGGCGCTGTAGCCGTCGAGCAGGCCGTAGCGCGCGAGCACGAAGCTGCCGGTGCAGAGCGCCGTCAGCGGCACGCCCTTTTCGGCGGCGCGCAACAGGAAGGCCTCCTTTTCGGAGCTGAGTGACCGGTTGGTGTCGAGCAGGCCGCCGACCACGACGACATTGTCGAACTCCTCCGGATTGCCCATCGCCTTGGTCGGCAGCAGTTCGACACCGCAGCTCGCCCGGATCGGCAGGCCGCGTTCGCCGACGATCTCCCAGTCGAACTCGATCCTGCGGCTGCGGTCGCCCTCATCGCCGGCCAGCCGCAGCGTGTCGATGAACAGCGACAGCGGCGACAGCGTGAAGTCGCGAACCAAAAGAAACGCAAACCGCCTGGCCATTGTTTTCCCGGAAACTGCTCTCGACTGGATTTGGCTATTGTCGCTGATATCTACGGTTTGGCACAGGCGTGCGCGTCATACTCGTCAGGAGCGGCCGCAGGATGTCGGAGATGAGATTGATGACCACAGCGCAACGATGACATACGGATGGACTAGCGGAATTGATCGGCATGGCACGGCGCGAGAAAAACCCTATCGTGTAGCCAAGCGGAGCCCAGACCATGACCCTGACCAATCGAGACATTGTCGAGCTGACGGCATGGCGGCGTAAGCTGCACCGGCAGCCGGAAATCTCGAACGAAGAGGAGAAGACGGCCAGGGAGGTCGTGGCCTTCCTCGCCGATACCGGTCCGGACAAGGTGCTGACCGGCCTCGGCGGCCATGGTGTGGCGGCGGTCTATGACAGCGGCCAGGCAGGGCCAACGGTGCTGTTCCGCTCCGAGCTCGATGCGCTGCCGATCGAGGAGCTTTCGGGCGTCGACCATGCCTCGCAGGTGCCGGGAAAGTCGCATATGTGCGGTCATGACGGCCACACCGCGATCCTCGCCGCACTCGGCCGCCAGCTCGGGCGCGAACGGCCGGCGCGGGGCCGCGTCGTCTTGATGTTCCAGCCGGCGGAGGAGACCGGCAATGGTGCTGCCGGCGTCGTCGCCGATCCGCGCTTTGCCGAGATCGCGCCGGATTTCGCCTTCTCGCTGCACAATCTGCCGGGCGTGCCGTTCGGCGAGGTGCGGCTGAAACCCGGCGTGGTCAACTGCGCCTCGCGCGGCATGCGCATCGTGCTGGAGGGCAAGACCGCGCATTCCTCCATGCCCGAAACCGGGGTGTCGCCGATGCCGGCGATCAGCCAGTTGATGCCGGCGCTGCCGGGGCTCGGGCGCGGCACCTTTGCCGATGACGATTTCAGCATGGTGACCGTCACCCATGCGACGATGGGCGAGGCCGTGTTCGGCATCGCGCCCGCCCACGCCGAGGTCTGGGCGACGTTGCGCACAAGGCGCGACGAGCGCATGGCGGAGCTGGTCGCGGCCGCCGAAGTGCTTGCCGCCAGGATCGCGGTCGAGCACCGCCTGTCCGTCCGCTGCGACTACCACGAGATCTTCGTCGCCAGCGTCAATGCGCCGGATGCGGTGGAGCATCTCAACCGCGCGCTGGACGAAGAAGGTGTGGCGCGCAGCGAGGAGGCCCTGCCGATGCGCGCTTCGGAAGATTTCGGCATTTTCGGCCACAAGGCGAAGTCAGCGATGTTCTTCCTCGGCGCCGGCGAGCGCACCCCTTCGCTGCACAATCCGGACTATGATTTTCCCGACGATCTGATCCCGATCGGCTCGAAAATCTTCATGCGCGCGGCGCGCAACCTTTTGGGCTGAGCGGCTGTGCGAAATCCGCACGCCGAAGCTGCCTTTTTGCGGCTCGAATCATCCTGTAGTCGCCGCCCTAAATTAGGAGGGGCTTGCGGATGAGGATTGCAGTGGTCGTCGCGTTGACCGCGACAGTGGCGGGATGCGTGAGTTCTCCGGTCCAATACGGCGCCTCGCTTTCGCCGCAGGACCCGAAATGGGCGACGCCGGAATGCCAGCAGGCCCGCACGGATGCCATGAACTACGATGCACGCGAGAAGGGGCAGCCGGGATGGGGCTTCGGCGTGCTGCTTGGGCCCTACAGCATGGGCCTCGTCGCGGCGGCCAAGGAACACCAGCAGCAGCAGCGAAGGCTGCTTGCCCGCCAGGTGCATCTGCAGTGCTCGAGCCTGCCGCTGCCAAAGGATCTGGATTTCGATCCGCAAATCTATGCACCAAAGCCGGCGAAATATCCGTAGGGCTGGCGTTTAGGTTTGCCGGCGGGAATAGCAGAGGTCGGCGCCAGCCCCCACTCCGTCTCGGCTTCGCCGAGCCACCTCTACCCCCATGTACATGGGGGAGAGGAAACCCAAGCTTTTTGGGGGCGTGGGAACCCAAGTTTTTCGAGGTCGCGACTCCGGCGGTTAGCATTTCCTCTCCCCCACGAATGTGGGGGTAGAGGTGGCTCGGCGAAGCCGAGACGGAGTGGGGGAACGCCCTATGCGACTTGCCCGCCCCTTGCCCGTCACGCCAACCGTTGCCCACCATCGATGTGGATGGTCTCGCCGGTCATGAATTCGGCCTCCATCAGATAGAGATAGGCCGGTGCGACATCCGCCGGTGCCGCGACCTTGCCTGCCGGCACCCGCCCGGCCATGGCGGCGAAGTATCCGGCCTTGGCCTCGCCGACGAGTTCGTCCCACATCGGCGTGTCGACCCAGCCGGGCGAGACGATGTTGACGCGGGTCGGCGCCAGCTCCTGCGCCAGCGCGGCGGTAAGCCGGCGCATCGCGCAGACCTGCAGCAAGAGGCCGCTGAGCCGCAGCGCGGACGCCGCCCGGCTCGCGCTGGTAGTAGGGCGGCTGGACGACCGCGACTCCGCCCCTCGGGTTCATGGCAGGCGAGTGCGGTGCCGATTGTAGGGCCCCATCAGGCGACGGCGGCCAACTTCGCGTAACCCTGCGCCTAGCCCCCTACCGAAGCTGCTCCTTAGCTTCCGATTTGCGACGCGACCGACATCATCGCCTCGGAGTTCGGGCGGGCGCCCAAGCCGCCATCGTAAACCTCGGAGAACGTCCAGCGAACGACGCCGTTGCGGTCGAGCAGGAACTGGCCCATGAGCTGGCCCACGCCGGTCGCCATCATTTGCTGGTCCGCTTCAGTGATATCGTAATTGTCTTTT